>JAPYWY010000004.1 GCA_028276125.1 Pseudothermotoga sp. | reverse complement strand
CCAATGGTCCTCTCACCGACGAAAAGCAAATCGATTGCGACATCTCCGATTTCTTTCTCGACGATCTTTTCAAGAGTTCTTTGAATTCTCTCGATCGGGAGACTCCGTCTTGTTCGGTTTATGATTCGGATTTTCGGCAAGCACGATCACCCTCTTGATCTCTTCCTTGGGGTACTCTATCCTCGACTTGAACATGCTCAGCAGAACCCTCGCAAATTCGTCAGCCACCGCCTCCAAATCCTTGAGCGTCAAACCCGACTCATCGAGCTCACGTTCGTTGTATATACCAGAAACTATCTCCTCCACGAGAGACTTGATCCTGCTCGCCGTAGGGTTCCTCACACTCCTGAAGGCCGCCTCGACAGAATCTGCGAGCATTATGATACCCGCCTCTTTGAACTGAGGTTTTGGCCCGGTGTATCTGAACTCATCCTCGCTCAGATTCTCACCCATTTCTTTCGCTTTGTGGTAGAAATATTTCTGCACACGTGTGCCGTGGTGTTGTGGTATCACGTCCTGAACCAAAAGCGGCAACCTGTGTCGACGTGCCAGTTCCTGCCCATACTTCACGTGATCGAGGACGATCAAGTGGCTGAGCTTAGGGTTGAGTTCGTCGTGCGGATTCTTGTCCTGTATGTTCTCCGTGTAGAAATAAGGTCTCTTCACCTTACCCACGTCGTGAAAGTACGCAGCCGTTCTCGCAAGGATAGGGTTTGCTCCGATTTTCTCGGCGGCCGCCTCCGCGAGGTTCGCAACGATGGTCGAGTGGTAGTATGTCCCGGGAGCTCGGAGCGATAGGAGTTTGATCAGTGGATGGTTCATGTTCCCGAGCTCCACAAGATCGATGTCTGAATAGATCAAGCTCGCGTACTCTACAAACGGGAGCAGTCCGAGGTCCACCACGGAGAACAAAAAGGGCATGAGAAGTGAGAGCAACAGGTTTCGATCGAGAACGACCTTTTCTTTTGAAAAGAAGCCCAGCAACAAGAACGAGACGTTGCACAGGCTTGTGAAAAACGCGGGTTTAACGACTTGGAGTCTCTTTTTCAGACCGGAGCTTGCTACAGCTGCAACGAGGTTGCTGATCAAGATCAAGCTGAATCCAAACGACGAAGGTTCCATGCTAGCAATGAGCAAAGCCGAAGAAAAAACCGCTACATTGATGGTCAGTTTCCTGTCGGTCAACAGACCGAGCAAAAGTATGGGTGCAAAGAACGGAGAAGAAAAGATCCCAAACCTTCTCAGTATCAACTTCGAAACGAAGGAACCAACGACCAAGGTGGAAAGAACGAGTGCAGAGTATGCACCGTGCAAAGAGAATGGCTTTCTGTCGAGTTCTGCGGATACAATAGCCAACCAAAGTGCAGCGAGTCCAACGTACTCAGCGAGGAACCTTGCTGGATCGTGAAAGTTCGGAAGCTGTACCAACAACAATGAGAGGAGAACAGCCAAAAGATGGTACCACTTTTTCCACACGCTATTTATCAGAGCCATTCTTTTTCCTCTCGTACTCTTCGTAGGCTCTTATTATGTTCCTCACGACTGGGTGTCTCACAACGTCCGCATCGCTCAGATAAACGAAGCCTACGCCATCGATGCCCTTGAGTATCTTTTCGCACTCGATCAAACCTGATTGCTGTCTGTCTATGTCCACCTGGGTCACATCACCGGTTATCACGGCTTTGGAGTTGAAGCCTATGCGCGTCAGGAACATCTTCATCTGCTGGTGTGTGGCGTTCTGTGCTTCGTCTAAGATGATGAAACAGTTGTTCAAAGTTCTGCCTCGCATGAACGCCAACGGTGCTATTTCGACGATGCCCCTCTGTCTGTACGCGTAGAACTTGTCAGCGGAAATCATGTCCAAGATCGCATCGTAGATAGGCCTCAAGTAAGGATCCACTTTCTCAACGAGATCGCCCGGAAGAAAGCCCAGCTTTTCACCAGCCTCAACGGCGGGTCTGGTCAAAACGATCCTCTGGACCAAGCCGCTCTTGAGATATTCCAACGCCATCGCCACCGCCAAATAAGTTTTGCCCGTCCCAGCTGGCCCTATCACGAAGATCACGTCGTATTTCTTCATGGCCTCGATGTATTCCATCTGTCCTTTGGTCTTGGGACGTATCCTTCCGACGAGTGGTGAAGATTGTGGAGTTTCTGCCGCCTTCGTCGAGTCCGAATAGAGACTCACCAAGGCTTCGAACTCTTGCCAATCCAGAGCGTAACCCCTCTTTGCGGCCGCGATGACTTGCGATATGATGTTCTCAACGATTTCCACCGTCGATTCATCGTTTCCGGCCACGACGATCCTCTTGTCGGAAACATCGATGCTCACAGGAAAACGTTTCTTCAAGAATCTCAACCTGTTGTCGTACTGGCCAAGCACGATGACCATATCGACGCTGTCAGGAATTTCAACGGTCCTCGTCGCCAGTTTCACATCACCTCCGATTCGATTATAACTGGCAGAATCACTTTTCTTGGTCGTCAAGTAAAGTTATGAGAGACTTCAGATACTTGCTTCTGGAAGGATGCCTGAGCTTTCTGAGTGCCTTCACTTCTATTTGCCTGATCCTCTCTCTGGTCACGTTGAAATACTGGCCCACTTCTTCGAGGGTTTTCGCCTTGCCGTCGAGCAAGCCATAGCGCATCTTCAACACCATGGCTTCTCTGGGGTTCAACGTCTTGAGAACTTTCTCGAGTTCTTCTCTGATGAGCATTCTCATGGCCTCTTTCTTGGGTGATGCTATGCTCTCATCGGCGATGAAATCTCCCATCACGGAATCTTCATCCTCACCGACTGGGGATTCCAAAGAGACAGTCTCGCGTGAAGCTTGAAGCACTTCTTCTATCTTTTCCACAGGTTTGTTCATCAGTTTTGCGAGTTCTTCCACCGTCGGTTGCTCACCGAACTTCTGATAGTATTCCCTGCTCACCCTGTTCAACTTGTTGATCGTTTCGACCATGTGCACCGGGATCCTTATCGTCCTCGCTTGGTCCGCTATGGCACGCGTTATGGCTTGCCTGATCCACCACGTCGCGTACGTGCTGAACTTGTAACCTTTCCGCCAGTCAAACTTCTCTACCGCCTTGAGCAAACCAATGTTGCCCTCCTGTATGAGATCTAAGAAGGACAAACCACGGCCTATATAGCGTTTGGCTATGCTCACCACGAGTCTCAGGTTCGACTCGATCAACTTCTTCTTCGCCCTTTCGTTTCCCATCTGTGCGCGCCTTGCCAATTCCCTCTCTTGAGACGGTGTGAGCAGAGGAATCTTTCCGATCTCTCTGAGGTACATCTTTATCGGATCTTTGAGCGATACGTTGTCGTACGTTTCGGGTCCCTCTTCCTCCACGGTTGCGATCTCTTCGACGTCCGATTCGATTTCTTCGAGGGACTCAGGTTCGGCATCTTGAATCGTTATCTTGTTCTTCTCGAGTTCTTCGTAAATCCTTTCTATCAAGGACGAATCGAAGCCGTCGTAGTCTGGAGGAAAGGCTCTGTCTATATCATCGTACGTGATGAATCCCTTCCTCTTACCGAGTTTGATGAGGCTCTTGATCTTCTTCTCTATTTCCTCTTGTGAGAGTGTTTTGAGAGGCTTTTCTTCTGTATCAAGAACCTTTTCCTCCTGCTCGATCGCTTTTTCCTTTTCAAGTTCCACTCCGATCACCTCCGAGTGATCTGAGCTGAGAAACCAGCTCAAGCCTCCTTTTCAAGAGGAGACCACGTTCTTCATCGTCCCGACAGAAAGCCAGTTTACTGTCAATTTGTGACAATTCCCTTTCGACAGCTTTTCTTGCGAAGCGCTTCCTCACATCGACGAACATCTTCTCTGGATCTCCCTCAGGTATCTTCGCCAGAACCGCGAACGCGTATTCTCTCAGTTCAGGACTCAGCTCCGACAGATCTTTTTTTTCCCGTAGGAAAGAGATCAACCTTCTCGTTTTTTCACCAAAGAGTTGCGAATCTATTTCATCGATCTTGTTTCTCAACTTCTCGCAGGTTATGTACAGATAAGCTATGTAATCGTCCTCAGTTGGAAGCGTCGACTTCGAAGTTACCGTGGTTGCTGCGGTTTGAAGTCTGAGCATCTCGCTGACCTGCGACGTGGACAACCTTGTCCTGCCTGAGACGGCTTCAATGAGTCTTTCGTACCTGTCCATCCTCTTGTCCTTCAGAAGGATCTGCGCCCAGCTCCTCAAAGTGGCGATGTACTTTTCTAAACCCGCACTGCTCGTGACGTTGAAGAATTTCTCGTACACTTCCACCAGATAATCTTCGAAGGGCAATGCTTCAGAAAGGAGTTTTTTCAAATACTCTGGCCCCCGCTTTCTGTAGGTTTCATCTGGATCCTTCTCGGGTAATTTCACCACCGCAACATCGAAGGATGCCTCGACCAAGACTTTCAGCGACCTCAGAGTTGCCTTGATTCCAGCCTCGTCGTTGTCGAAGGCCAAGATGACGTTTTTGGAGAGTGGCATGAGTTTCGAAACGTGTTCCCTCGTCAAGCTGGTTCCAAGGACTGCGATCGCGTTCGTCACCCCGGCCCTGTGGAACGCCATGGCGTCGAAGTAACCTTCGCAGATCACAGCGAAGTCCAGTGACTTGATCGCTTTCTTTGCCCTGTCCAGCATGAACAAAACGCTCTTCTTAGAGAAGAACTTCGTCTCGGGAGAGTTGAGATATTTCGGCTCCCGATCGTCCAAGCTTCTACCCGCGAAGGCGATTATCTTGCCGTTCTCGTCCTTTATGGGCATTATCAACCTACCTTCGAACAGATCGACCCCGCTTGGTTTGTAAAGCCCGTACTGGAAAGCTTTCTCGTCCGGCAGAGACATCGAGTGTGCCACCCTCCGGGCGATGCGAGAATTCTCAGGACTGAAACCGAACTCGTATGACTTCGCCTCGCTCTCCGAGAAACCTCTCTTGATGACATACTCGACGGCAACTTTGTTTTGTTCGAACTGTTTTTTGTACTCTGCGAAAACCCTCGTGAGGTATTCTACGTACAAATCCTTTTCGGAGCGGCCCGTTGAAAGTTTCAATTCAACACCCACCATCTTTGCAAGTCTCTCCAGCGCCTCCCGGAAGGATATGTGTTCTATTTCCTGCAAGAACTTTATCGCATCACCGGACGCACCACAGCCGAAGCAGTGATAGAGCTTCAACACCGGATTCACGAAAAAAGATGGGGTCTTTTCAACGTGGAACGGGCACAACCCCCTGTAGCTGGAACCAACTTTTTGTAGAGATACATACTGGGAAACGAGTTCCACGATGTCGACGGACTGCTTGATCTTTTCTATCAGGTCCTTGCTGACCATCGCGAGGTCGTTCGCGGAAACATCACCGACCTTCTTGGACCGATTCGCATTCGAAAAAGTTCAAAGGGGGCACGGGCCCCCATGGGTTTCATCTCTTGGAGTACTGAGGTGCCCTGCGGGCTTTCTTCAATCCGTACTTCTTCCTCTCAACCATCCTCGGGTCTCTCGTGAGCATTCCCTTCTCCCTCAGCGTGGGTCTCAGAATCTCGTCAAATTCAACGAGCGCTCTCGCCAATCCGAGTCGGACCGCGCCAGCCTGTCCAGAGAGCCCGCCACCTTCAACGTTGATGAAAACATCGAACTTTCCCACCATGTTCGTCACAGCGAGAGGCTCCATAGCGTGCCGCGCTCTCACGGCATCCTTGAAGTATTCCTCGGCGTTGCTGTACTCTTTGTTGTTTATGATCAACTTTCCACTACCAGGCTTGAGATAAACTCGAGCAACGGAAGTCTTCCTTCTACCAACACCATGATATGCAACCTGCTGACTGACTGCAGCCATCGTTCACCCTCCCATCATATTTCGATTGGCACGGGTTTCTGGGCCTCGTGCGGATGCTTGTCTGATGCATACACTTTCAGTCTCTTCAGGTACTTGTCTCCCAGTGCCTTCTTCGGGAGCATTCTCTTGACAGCCAGGTATATCAACCTTTCAGGATGTGCCTGGAGAAGCTGTTTGGCCGTCTGCATTTTCAATCCACCAGGATAGCCAGTGTGGCGATAATAAATCTTTTGTTCGAGTTTGCGACCCGTCAACACGACCTTGTCTGCGTTGATGACCACCACGTAGTTACCGTTGTCGACGCCGGGGAAGAACGTCGGTTCGTTTTTCCCCATCAGATACTTGGCTATCTGGCTCGCGAGTCTACCCAAAACCTTACCGGATGCATCTACGAGGTACCATTTTCCTCCCGCATTCCTGACGATCGTTGTTTTCTGTATGGGTAAAGGGCGCGCCATCTTCTGACCCTCCTCACTGCTGTTGTGGAACAACTTTGACGAACTTCCTGTTCCTTCTTTCGTAGAACCGCACAACTCCATCTTTGAGAGCGAAGAGCGTGAAATCTCTGCCGCAGCCCACGTTTTCTCCAGGATGTATCTTAGTTCCTCTCTGCCTCACGATTATGTTGCCGGCTCTCACGACTTGACCATCGCCCACTTTCACTCCGAGGTACTTCGGATTGCTGTCCCTGTTTCCTATAGAACCGCTCTTTCTATGACCGAACAGCTGTATGTCGATCTTCATTGACCTTCACCTCCACGGACAAGTTTCGTGGAAACTGTGACTTGATATCTTCAACACTCTCGTAAAGCTCCTCGACTAAAAGATCCGACAGCTCATTAGGGAATGGTATCTGTACGTTCAACTTACCTTGTTCCTTCTCCACGATGGCCCCACAACGCTTCGCGAGCACACGCGCCGTATGTTGCGCAAGTGTACTCACTGCGGCGCACACTATGTCCTTGCCTTTCACGTCGAACCCGCTGTGGCCCTCGAAAGAGAACGAAACGTAACGACCGTTGGCCGAGGTAAAACTCGCTCTTATCACGAGCTCTCACCAAGATCGATCCTGTCGATCTTGACCAGAGTGTACCACTGTCTGTGGCCTCTTCTCCTTCGAATGTTCTTCTTCGGTCGGTACCTTATGGACATGACCTTCCTGGCTTTCTCGTGCTTCAAGACCGTAGCTTTGACGCTGCAACCTTCCAGGTAGGGTTGACCTATCTTGACTCCCTGTTCGCTAGAGACGTGGACTACGCGATCGAAAATGACGGCTTCTCCTTCCGCTTGAGGCAACTTCTCCACCGCCACAACGTCGCCTTCTTTGACTCGGTACTGTTTTCCACCGGTTTCAATGATGGCGTACACGATCGCACCTCCTCGGTAAACAGGCACTGAAAAACGTAGTTCCACACCCATGTGGAACCTTTTCGACGTTTTTCACGTGCCAAATGTTTGTTCAGCACGAGTATTCTATCACCATCATTATTAAGGTTTAGCAAATAAAGCTTTACACCAACGTTCCACACGAAAGGAGTCCAGAAACCTTCCCCTCCCACGCATTTCCAAAAATATGAAAGTCCAACTTGAAAAATCTGAAGAAATGGTTTACAATTTTTGTGAGGTGGTCGTATGCTGTTGGCAGTGGTTTTGATCATAGCGGGTCTCAGCTTGATAATATTCGGTGCCAGGGTGTTCTTCGGTGTGCTGTTTTTGGCTGCGGGAATCTATTTGATAGTCTCCTTCTTGAACATCAAGTTGAAGTCCAAAAAGAGACGAGAAAGAGAGATTTCTTTTCTCAGAGAACAACTCAAAGACAAGCTCAGTGAAGAAGACTTGGAATGGATAACGGGATTTTTCACAGCCCCAATCGGTAGAAAGTTCATCATCTGGGTCCAGGAGAGGCGTGAGAACACGACCGTTAAGATCTCCATACCCGTCTCGTTCGTAATGCTCTTGAGACCCTTTTTGAATTCACTTGCGTCTCTGTTCGTGAAGTTCCTCGACAAGAAGATGCCGTTTTCTCTGTCAAAGGAGGATCTCGACTTGATAGTCAAACTGTTCAACTCTTATCTCGAAGAGATCTCAACTTACAGGGGAGATTTTTTGCACATCGAGACAGAAGATGCCATGATCAGGATCGGTTTGGTGTGAGGGGAGGGTGGAAAAATGAGAGAAGAACTTCTCAAGCTCTTCAGGTTGGTCAAGGATGGCAAGTTGAGCCCGGAAGAGGCTCTGGAGATAGCGCAGACGGTTGGAGTCTTCTTTGAACCGCAGCAACCAAGGGAGAAAACATCCGGCAAGAAAATGCTCTACGTGCAGATCAGAGATCCGAAGGGAGAAAAGGTCGATGTGAAGATACCCTTGAGTATGGCGCAACTTCTGAAACTCTCTTTGCCCGTGCTGAGAGAGAAACTACCAAGCCTCGATCTGGAGATGGTCTCGAAGCAGATCGACCAAGCCTTGAGCAGTCTTGAGGAACTGGAAGGAGACATCGTGAACATATCCAGCGAGGATGGAACGATCGTTCGCCTGTTCATCAGCTGATGCTGTGGTAAAATTTGCTGAGCGAGAAACGTTGGAGGTGCTGAAGGAAATGGACCTTGGTACTCGTTACACTCCCGAAGCGATCGAAAGAAAATGGTACGAGTTTTGGTTGAAGAAAGGTTACTTCACTCCCGTTGGAGTCGGGGAACCCTTCGTCATAGTCATTCCACCCCCGAACATCACGGGGCGTATCCATATGGGACACGCCCTCAACATAACCTTGCAGGACATCCTCGTTCGCTACAAGAGGATGAAAGGTTACGACACCCTTTGGCTTCCGGGGGAAGATCACGCCGGTATAGCCACACAGAACGCTGTCGAGAAACATTTGGCCTCGCAAGGCCTGACTCGTGAAGGGCTTGGAAGAGAGAAGTTCCTCGAGGTCGTTTGGGAGTGGGCCAAAAAGTACAGAAAGGAGATCAGACAACAGATAGAAACGCTCGGCGCGTCCGTGGACTGGACAAGGGAAAGGTTCACGCTCGATGAGGGCCTTTCGCGTGCGGTCCGAAAGGTGTTCGTCGATCTCTACAAGAAGGGCTTGATATACAGGGGTAAGTATATGGTGAACTGGTGTCCCAGGTGCAAGACGGTGCTCGCAGACGACGAGGTCGAACACGAAGAAAGCCAAGGAAAGCTCTATTACGTCAAATATCCACTGTTGGACTCTTCTGACTACGTTGTGGTGGCCACCACACGCCCGGAAACGATGCTCGCTGATACCGCAGTTGCCGTCAATCCGAAAGACGAGAGGTACAAGCATCTGGTCGGGAAAAAAGCCATCTTGCCACTGGTGAACAGAGTTTTACAGATCGTGGCCGACGAGTACGTGGATCCAGAGTTTGGAACCGGTGCGGTGAAGATCACGCCGGCCCACGATCCGAACGATTTCGAAGTCGCGAAACGCCACAACTTGCCGATGGTAGACATCTTCGATGACAACGCGGTGGTGAACGAGAACGGCGGAAAGTACAAAGGCCTGGACAGGTACAAGGCCAGGGAGGCCATCGTCTCAGACTTGGAAGCCGAAGGTTATCTTTTGAAAGTCGAGAACATCCTGCACTCCGTGGGCCATTGCTACAGATGCGAAACGGCCGTGGAACCGAGACTGATGGACCAATGGTTCGTCCGCATGAAACCATTGGCGGAAAAGGCCATAGAAGCTGTTGAAACCGGTGAGGTGAAGTTCGTTCCCGAGAGATGGAAGAAGGTCTATCTGCATTGGATGTACAACGTGAGAGATTGGTGCATAAGTAGACAGTTGTGGTGGGGCCACAGGATACCCGTCTGGTACTGTCAAGATTGCGGGCAAACGATAGTCGAGGAGGAAGAACCGAAGAACTGCCCGAAATGCGGTTCGAGCAATCTGAAACAGGACGAAGACGTCCTCGACACATGGTTTTCTTCGGCGCTCTGGCCTTTCTCCACTCTCGGTTGGCCACAGCAAACAGAAGATCTGAAGAGATATTATCCCACTTCGGTTCTCGTGACGGGCTTTGACATCATCTTCTTCTGGGTTGCTCGAATGATCATGATGGGTTATCAGTTCATGGGGGAAAAGCCTTTCAGCCATGTCTACATTCATCAACTCATACGTGACAAGTACGGACGGAAGATGAGCAAATCTCTTGGCAACGGCATCGATCCGATAGATATGGTTGAGAAGTATGGAACCGATCCGGTTAGATTCACGCTCGCCATCCTCGCAGCGCAGGGAGTCGACATAAAGCTGGACGAGAAGTACTTCGACACTTACAAGAAGTTCGCGAACAAGATCTGGAACGCCGCGAGGTTTGTCCTCATGAACCTGGAGGGTTTTGAACCTGTCAGTTTGGACGGGCTCGATACCGCCGACAGATGGATCCTGTCTCGGCTTCAGAAGACAGTTCAGGCAGTCACGAACGCCCTGGAAAGCTACGATTTCAACGTGGCGGCGAAGGCGCTCTACGATTTCTTCTGGGATGAATTCTGTGATTGGTACATAGAATGTGCAAAACCAAGGTTGTCCTCGAACGCGAGAAAGATCGTTCAGAACGTCCTCGCCAAGGTGCTCGATGTGAGCTTCAGGTTATTGCATCCCTTCATGCCCTTCTTGTCTGAGGAACTCTGGCAACGTCTTCCCATTGCCAAGGAATCGATCGTGATCGCACCATGGCCTGAGGTTGAGGAAAGCCTCCTGAACGATGAAGCCGAAAGATCCTTCTCAACCATCCAACAGATCGTCAAAGGTGTCAGGAACATACGGGCTGAGCTGAACATACCTGCCAAACAAGCCGTTCAGCTCTTCGTCGTTGGAAGAATGCTTTCGAGTGAGGAAGAACTGTACGTGAAACGTCTCGTCTTCGTCGAAGAAATCGTCCACACGGACAGAAAACCTCAACGGTGTGCCACAGCCTTCGTTTCCAACGAGCTTCACGTGTACGTGAGCGTGGAAGGTATGAACATCGAGGAAGAAGTGAAGAGACTCGAGAAGAACATTTCGAAGCTCGAACAAGACAGAGAATGGTTGCAGAAAAAGCTTGCCGACGAAAACTTCCTGACGCGCGCACCAGAAGACGCTGTGAACGAAGCGAGAGTGAAGTTATCACAAACAGAGGAGAGACTGAGAATTCTCAGGCGGATCCTGGGGGATCTATCATGACTTACCTTGAAATGCTCGAATACATTTACAAGGAGAGACCTTCAGGTAAGATCACGCTGGGCCTGGAGAGGATCGCTGAGCTATGTGAGCTTCTCGGCAATCCACAAGACGCTTTCCGCAGCGTTCATGTCACCGGGACCAACGGGAAGGGCTCCGTAACGAAGTTGTTGAGCAACTTGATGATCGAGCATGGTTTTCAAACCGGCGGTTATTACTCACCGCACCTTTCGACCTTCAAAGAGAGAATCCTCGTGAACGAAAGGTTCGTACCAGACGAGGTTTATTTGCAATGCTTCGAGGAAGTTCAAAGATTCGCACGAAAGATGGATCAAAGGGGTGAGACGCACAAACCCAGCTTCTTCGAATTTACGACAGCGATGGCCTTTTGTATCTTTCAAAGAATGAAGGTCGAAGCGGGTGCGATAGAAGTTGGGCTCGGCGGAAGATTTGATGCAACCAACGTTCTCAAGAGCGACGTGGCCGTCATCGTCACGGTCGACTATGACCACATGCACATCCTCGGCGATACGCTCGAAAAGATTGCCTTCGAAAAGGCTGGTATCATAAAAGATTCTGTCCCAACTGTCTGCGGTGAGACCAAATTTGAACCTGTCAAGGTGATAAAGAAAGTCTGCGAGGAGAAAAGGAGTGAGCTTCATCTTCTGAACAGGGACTTCATTTATGAGAACACGAAGATGAAGCTCAACGAAAACAAGTTCGATTTCAGAGGTTTGAAAGACTTCGATGGACTCGAACTCACGCTCAACGGCGAACATCAGTTCTTGAACGCCTCCGTAGCCCTTCAAGCGTTCTTGTTGTTCGCGGACCGGGTGGGCTTCGAAGTGAAAGAAGAGGCTGTTCGAAGGGCACTCAAGAAAACGACGCATCCTGGCAGGTTCGAAGTTATCGGTGAGAAACCAAGGTACATCTTCGACGGCGCACACAACGCGCCAGCTGCGGCGAGCTTGAGAAGAACCATAAGCACGTATTTGCATGGTGAAAGGTTGGCTGGCTTGGTGGGTGTGCTGGATGATAAGGACAAAGCTGGTGTTCTTTCGCAGATCGCCCCATTGTTCGAACGGCTCATGATCACTCGACCTGTTTCTCACCGTGCCGTCAATCCTCAAGAAACTTACGAGATAGCCAGAAGGTACAACGAGAACGTTTCCTTCGAACCTGACCCTATAAAAGCTCTGGAGACACTAAAACAAGAGGGTTGGCCGACGATAATAATTACAGGCTCACTGTATTTGGTGGGTTACGTGAGAGACTACATTCTGGACGGCAAACTGGAGCCAGAGTGGGCGATCGCGGGGTGAGCCGTTGTTCGCTGCAGTCTACGGAGAGGTCGAAGGAATCAGAGGAAACATTGTACTGCTGCGTGTGACGGATTTCGTTCTTGAAATCCATTGTGACAGAAGAACCGCAGAATTATTGAAGACAGGCGAAAGAGTCAAACTTTACACACATCTCGAGTTCAATCAAGAGGGGTTCACACTCTACGGATTTCTCGACCAAGTGAAGCTCGAGGTGTTTGAGAAGATCACCAAGGTTTCAAAAGTGGGTCACAAAACGGCTCTGAAGATCCTCTCTTCAGTCGAGCCAGACGAGTTTGTTTACATGATCAAGAGTGGCGACATCGAAAGACTATCTCAAGTACCCGGAATCGGTAGAAAGACGGCCGAGAGACTCGTTTCGGAATTGAAAGATGAGGAATTTTCGATCGCCTTCACGATGAACAGAGAATACCTCGATGCAATTGAGGCTCTGACGGTACTTGGTTTTCCAAAGTCCGAAATTCGAGACGCTGTGAGAAGGATTTTCAAACCGAACATGAACGCGGAGCAGATCGTCAAGGAGGCGCTGAGACTGCTTTCTAAGAAGGTGTGAGCATGCTCGAGTCTGTGTCGAACCCAACGCTTGGTTACAGACTCGATCCTGGAGAACCTGGTTTGTGGAACAGTGCTTCGGCCAGTCGAAGCGTTTTGCGTGTGCTCACACAGGAGATCAGCAATTGGCTGTATTTCAAGCGAAAGGTTGAAAGAGAAGGCGGAGTGATCATACAGGGTGGTATCAGTCTCGATCTGAGAAAGAAGGGTTCCTTCCTTGCAGCGGTGGCAGGTAGGACCACCGTTTGGGTCTACTATCCAAGCGAGAGAACACAAGGCAACACATCCGTAGATGGAGAGTACAAGCAACACATAGAGCAAAAGATAAGAGAACTCGAAAATCAGCTGATCTTTGCAACACCGGAAGAAAGAGAGAAACTGGAGCAACAGATCCAACTGCTCAAAATGGCCATGAACCTGCCGCTCCAGCTCGTTCAGATGCTCCTCGAACCACTGGGACTATTTCTCAACGCGATCGCTTGATCCTTTCTTTTCCATCATCCCAACGAAGATTTCAACCAACTTTGGATCGAACATCTTTCCGCTCTGAACTTTTATCATCTCGAGGGCTTCTGGCTCCGTCTTCGGACCAGTTCCCCATTCGGAGGTCACAAAATGCGTGAGCTCGTCGAAATAATCACAGATGGATATTATCCTTGCAAACAATGGTATCTCTTCTCCCTTGAGTCCATCCGGATAGCCTTTCCCGTCCCACCGTTCGTGGTGTGACCTCACCGCAGGAACGACGTCCCAGAGATACTCGATCGACGATAGATAGATCGCTCCCATCACGGTATGATCCTGTGGCATGTTCTCGAAGATCCTGATCCGCGTCGGTGTGTACATCATGAGTTGCTCGATACCTATCTTGCCAACGTCGTGGAGCATCGCCGATTCTTTCAGAAGCGCCAGTTCCTTTTCGCCCAAGCCGAGTTCTTTACCCATCTCCACGCACAAGCGTGTGACCCTCTGCGAATGGCTGAAACCTTGTTTGTCTTCGACTTCCATCAGAACAACCATGGCTTGCAGGATGCCACTGACCACCTTGCGCGCGAACTTGTAGCTGGTGAGGGCGCTCTTGTAATCCTCTTTGTCCACGTAAGACTTGACGAACGTCCAAATGGAATCGTAAGCACTTGGGTCGTTCGCGAATCGTGCCACGAGTTTTCCAGAGTCGTACAGTTCGACGAAATCTTTCCGCACGACCAACTGCGGCGACAAATCTGGTTGAAACGCATCGGTTATGAACAGATTCTTCGACAACGGTTCCTCCGCAGAACAGAGCTTTTCGAATCGCTCAGTCAGATCATCCTTTTCTTTCAGCACCGTGCACACCATTCTTCATCCCTCTAACAAATTTTTCAACGAACGCGTTCTGATTTCCTGGACCATCTTGTTCAACACCTCATCCACATCCTTCGCTCCAAGATCTACACCCTTTCTCGTCCTCACGGAGATCTTCTTTTCACTCATCTCCCTATCACCCACGATGAACATGTAGGGCACTTTCATTGTCTGGGCTTCCCTCACTCTGTAAGAGAGCGTCTCGTGCCGTGCGTCGAGTTTGATTCTCAAACCGCTGTGCGAGAACTTCTCAACGATCTGTTCCGCGTAGTTTCTGTGCCGATCGGAGATTGGTAGTACCACGGCCTGTGTTGGAGCAAGCCACGTGGGAAACGCTCCGGCGAAGTGCTCGATGAGTATGCCCAAGAATCTTTCCAAGCTTCCGTACTTTGCTGTGTGTATCATCACAGGTCTGACCTGTGAACCGTCAGCTTCCACGTAGTAAAGGTCGAACCTCTGGGGCATGAGGAAGTCCAGTTGTACAGTTGCACACTGCCACATCCTGCCGATGGAATCTTTCACGTGAAAGTCTATCTTCGGTCCGTAGAAGGCTCCTTCTCCTTCTTTTATCACATACGGAAGTTTGATCGAGTCCAATGCGTTCTTCAACGATTCTGTGGCCATGTTCCAAGTTTCCACGTCACCCATGTGGTTCTCCGGCATCGTGCTCAACTCAACGGAGTATTCGAAACCGAACTGCGCGTAGATGCGCTCTATGAGTCTGATGATCCCAACGATTTCTTGTTCTATCTGATCGATCCTACAGAAGATGTGTGCATCGTCCTGAGTGAAGCTTCTCACGCGCAGCAAACCATGCAGTACCCCACTCCTCTCGTACCTGTGGACTCTACCGAACTCGAAATATCTGATCGGTAGATCTCTGTAAGACACGGGCTTGCTCTTGTAGATGAGTATGTGACCTGGACAGTTCATCGGCTTTATGGCGAAGTTCTGATCTTCCTTCGAAGTGAAGTACATGTTTTCCTTGTAGTGATCCCAGTGGCCCGACATCCTCCACAGCTTCTCACTCATCACCAGGGGTGTCATGACCTCTTGATAACCACTCGTCAGATGCAGTTCCCTTGAAAAATTCATCAGCTCGCGTAGGATCACCGTACCAGCGGGAGTGAAGATGGGCATGCCCGGAGCATAATCGTAGTCGATGAAGAATATCCCCAATGCGGGACCGAGTTTTCTGTGGTCCCTCCGTTTGGCCTCCTCGACCATCTCCACATACTTGTTCAGTTCTTCCTCACTCGCGAAGGCTGTTCCATATATCCTCTGGAGCATGGGGTTGTTCTCGTTCCCCCTCCAGTAAGCGCCGGAGAGCGAGAGAAGCTTGAAGTGCTTCACGATCCCTGTGGA
Source organism: Pseudothermotoga sp. (assembly GCA_028276125.1). GTDB lineage: Bacteria > Thermotogota > Thermotogae > Thermotogales > DSM-5069 > Pseudothermotoga_A. The sequence goes on along the minus strand of JAPYWY010000004.1, from coordinate 5,124 downwards.
CGGCAGATGAGGACCCCTGCACAGATCCACGAACTCTCCTTGCTTGTAGAACGTCACCGTTTCTTCCTGCATCTCGCTCAGCAGTTCCACCTTGTACTTCTGTCCTTTTCTTTTCATGAACTCGATGGCCTCATCTTTCTTCATGGTGAAACGTTCTATGGGGAGATCTTGTTGAATTATGTCTCTCATCACTTCCTCGATCTTGGGAAGGTCCTCCTCAACGATCTTTCCTGAGACAATCTCGAAATCGTAGTAAAAGCCGTTCTCTATGACCGGACCTATGCCAAGTAAAACCTTATCTTCTCCGAAGATCCTCATCACCGCCTGCGCCATGATGTGAGACATCGTGTGTCGGTACACCTGTGGCGCCATGGGATGATCGAGCGTGATGAACTCGATCTGACCTCCATTCACCTCATCACGAACATCGATCAACTTTCCATCTTGGATCGCGGCTATCACTGACTTACGCCCGAGCCTTTCAACGAGAGACGCAACACTTATGGGAGCTTGAAGCTCCAATTCGCCGACGTCTTTTATGAAAAGCTTCATTCCGACACCTCCCTTTTTAAGTTAATATTACCACACAGGTGCTATCATAATTAGTGATGTGCCAAGAAAATTTTCGATCGGTCGGGAGTTGATGAGGTTGAGGATAAGGGCCAAACGGTTGTTCACACCGCTGAGAGAATTCGAAGATGTATGCGTTGTGATCGAAAAAGGCAAGATCACATCCATAGGGAAAAGCAAGCTCACGGCGGAACAGAGATATCCCATCCTTGCCCCCGCGTTCATAGACAGCCACACGCATGGTGCGGTTGGCATAGATGTGATGAGTGCGAACAATGAAGATCTCTTGAAGTTGTCTTCGTTCTATGCTCAACATGGCATCGGATGCTTCTTTCCAACGACCGTGTCGGACACGTTCGACAATTTGTCGAGAGTGGCGGAAAACGTTAGAAAAGTGATGAAGAATGACATGTTGAAAGCGAAGATCGGTGGCCTGTATGTGGAGGGACCGTACCTGAGTCCGGCGAAGAGTGGGGCGCACAAGAAAGATTTGCTCAAGAAACCCGATCTCGAGGAGTTGTCAAGGTTCATCTATGAGTACGGTGATGTCGTCAAAATTTTCGCCATCGCACCGGAACTTGAAGGCGCAGAAGACGCCATCAAGCTGTTGCGACGACACAGAATAGTTGTGAGCATCGCACACACGAATGCCACCTACGAGGAAACCACGCGAACCATACGGATGGGTGCACGCAGGGCAACGCACGTGTTCAACGCCATGAGGCAGTTTGACCACAGAGAGCCCGGTGTGGTGGGAGCCGTTCTGACGAACAAGGACGTGTACTGTGAGATCATATGTGATCTGGTGCACGTTCATCCAGCTTCGATCGGAATCGTTCTCAAAACGAAGGGACCGTTCAAAACTTTGTTGGTCAGCGATTCCATCTCCGCAACAGGACTCGAAGATGGCGTCTACGAACTCGGTCAGATGAAGGTCGAGGTCAAGCAAGGTGTAGCCAAACTGTATGGTCAAAATGTCCTTGCGGGAAGTACGTTGACGATCGATCGTGCGGTCAAGAATCTGGTCTTCGACCTTGGAATACCACTCAGGTCTGCCCTCGTCATGGCGAGTTTCACAGCGAGCAAAGCGAGCGGAATGAAACCGAACTTGATCGCGGAGGGGATGAGCGCAGACATCGTGGCACTGGATGAACAACTCACGCCGTTGGCACTTTACGTGGATGGACGGTTGGTTCATCGGCCTTGAATGAGGGGGCAAGACGGTGAGACTCAAGAGCATGTTCTTGCATGGTTTCAAATCGTTCGCCCGGCCCACACGATTGAACTTCTCGGAGGGGATCACGGCGATAGTTGGCCCGAACGGTGGGGGAAAATCAAACGTTGTCGATGCGATTCGCTGGGTCTTTGGAGAGCAATCGATGAAACAACTGCGTGCGGAGGAGAAATTCGACATCATCTTTGCAGGATCGAGCAGCATGCCAGCCGGTTCGTTCGCTTACGTTGAACTGGTCTTCGAATACGACGGTGATACTCTCACCGTTGCACGTTCTCTCTCATCCGACGGAAGGAACGTCTACATGTTGAACGGTGAGCCGGTCCGCTTGAGAGATATCCATGAAAGGTTTGCAGGAACGGGCATCGGCAAGGAACTCTATTCGATCGTAGGTCAAGGACAGATAGAGCGCATCACGAACGCGATGCCGCAGGAGATGAGAATCCTCTTCGAAGAAGCGGCTGGCACTTCGTTCTACCGAGAGAAAAAGAGAGAAGCCCTCGTGAGGCTCGAGAACGTCTCCAACAACCTGGCGCGCATACAGGATCTCTTGGCCGAGTTGGACAAGCAGAGAAAATCGCTCTATCTCAAAGCCAAGAGGGCCGAACGTTACGTGGAGTACTCACAAAGGCTCGAACAGGTGAGAAAGTTCTTCTTCGGAAACGTGCTGAAGAGGGACCTGAAGAGGTTGGAAAACCTCGAAACACAATTCGCTGAAAATCAAGAGAAGATCAACGAAGTACAGAAAAAGCTCGTAGAACTCGAATCCTGCTGGTCTGCACTCAGAGAAGAGTTCGCCGACGTCGACAAGGAGATAGAGACCTTCACGAACCTGCTCGAAGATTACAAGAAGAGGCAAACCGCACTAACTGAAATGAGAGAGATCTACAGCAAAAAACTGAGCGAATTGGAAAATCGTTACGTTGAGCTCACTACCAAGACTTATTTGATCGATGAACAAGTCTCTCAACTCAAGAAGAGGAAAGATGAACTCAGTCTCATCTTCAAAGCCCTTCTTGAAGAAGTGAAACAAAAGGAAGAACAACTGAAGCAGGTCGAGGAAACGAGACAGAACGTGCTTTCCAGATACTCTGAAAAGGAGAAGAACGCGTTGCTCTTGAGGGAACAACTCGCATCGACGGAGAAGAAGAGAGTTTCACTCGAGAACGAGCTGAACAAGTTGGATGAAACGATGGAAGACCTCAAGAAGAGAATTTCGATGTTACAGGCACAACTGACGACGAAGATCGAACGACTCAACGCACTTCAGTACGAGCTCTCAACGCTGTTCGAAAAATCCAGCAAGACACATGATCGTAAGAACAAGCTTTCAGAGGAACTCAAAGAGATCGAAACCCAAACCAACCAGTTGAAGCTTCGTCACGAACAGCTGACGGCAAGGCTGGAAGACGTCCAAAGAAACTTGAGGTATCTGGATGAAGAAGAAAAACGCTTACGCGCTCTGATAGCGAATTACGAAGGTTACTCTCGGGCAGTGAGGGCCATCTTCGCCAGAAAGGCTGAGGGAGAGTTCAGCAACGTACACGACGTGGTGGGGAATCTGCTCAACTTTCAGCTTGAGCATGCCAAGGCGATCGAAGCTCTGCTGGGTGGTGCCGTGCAGCACGTGGTCGTGGAGCGTGCGGAAGACGCCCAAACGATCATAGAATGGCTGAAGCAAGAGAAAATAGGTCGGGTCACGTTCTTACCATTGGATCTGATAGAATCACAGTTCGCAAGGTTGAGGGACGTCGAAAACCATCCAGGTTTCGTGGGCTACGCCGCACAGCTCGTGACGGTTTCGCCCCAGTTCTCGAATCTACCGAACTATCTGTTCGGAAGCGACATAATCGTGAAGAGCTTGGAAGATGCCATAGACATGAAGCGAAAATACCGATTGAGGTGCAGGATCGCGACACTCGAAGGAGAACTCATCGGCCCCCATGGTTCCATCACGGGTGGAGAAACTTCCTACGACAGAACCGACTCGCTCGTCATCAGGAAGGCCAGATTGAACGAGATAGCATCGCAGAGGATGCAGCTGATGTCCATCGAAAGACAACTCGATTCAGAGCTGAAGGAAACAGAGAGAGAACTCGATGAGCTGAAGAGGCACCATGGGCTCGTCGAGAAGGAACTCGTGGAAGTTTTGACGCAGGACAGCTTGAACAAGAGGATGATAGAAGAACTCTCGAGGACTTTCGAGGATGTCAAGAAGGAACTCGATTCACTCCAACAGCTCGAAAGAGAGTACAAGAGTCGTTCCGAGGGATTGAAGCTGAGAAAGCAGGAAGTGTTCAACCAACTGGACGAGGTGCGCCGCCGAGCGGAAGAACTCCAGAGAGACATCGAGAGTTTCGACAAAGAGCTGCAGTTGGAGAAACAATCGCTGGATGAGATCTCCAGCAAGTACATGGAGCTGAAGGCGGAACTGAGTGGAGCTCTGGAGAAGAGATTACACTACGAATCGGAACTGGAGAGGATCAAAAACCAGATTGAAAAATCAACTGAGGAGAAAGTCAACCTTCAAAAACAGAGTGTGGAGCTCGAAACGCAGATAGAGAAGATAAAGCTGGAACTTCTGGAGAATTCGAGAGAACTCGAATCGATACGGAGAGAAACGGAAGAACTCTTCGAATCGATGAGGATGCAGAGGATGGACAAAGATCAAAAACTTGCACAGTTGAACGATATAGAGATGAGTATGAACACGCTGAAGGAAGAGAGAGAAAAACTCAGGGAGAACTCGCACCACCTTGAGCTTCTGATCCAGGAAGTCAAAAACAGGATCGAACAACATTTGAAGGAAATCGATATCGAGTCCGCACAGCAAGTCGAGGAACTCACCGAAGAAACTCTCGAATCGCTGAAGAACGAGATGGAGGATCTGCAGAACAAGATCAAGTACCTTGGACCGGTGGACCTCACAGCCATCAACGAGTACAACGAGGTCGAAAGAAGGTACGAGGAACTTGCGATGGAGAAGAAAGATCTCGAGGAATCGAAAAAGAAGATCGAGGAACTCATTCAAAAAACAGACGAAGAAGCGAGAAAACGATTCATGGATGTCTACGAGCAAGTCAACGCGGCCTTTTCACGTTACGTTTCCCAGCTCTTCCCTGGTGCGGAAGGCGAGATAAGGTTGGAACCTGGAAAAGACTTACTCGAGGCGGGCCTTGAGATATCCCTGAGGAAACCTGGGAAAAGGGTTCAGAAGCTTCAATTGCTCTCTGGAGGAGAAAAATCACTCGTGGGCATCGCACTTCTGTTTTCGCTCATGGAAGTCAATCCGAGCCCGTTCTATGTGCTCGACGATATCG
>JAPYWY010000151.1 GCA_028276125.1 Pseudothermotoga sp. | reverse complement strand
CACTCTTGCTAGGCTACGAGAAGCGAGAGGCTGTGACTTACACCTTCCTCATGGCGATTCCAGCCCTTCTGGGCGCGTCTTTGTTGAAGCTGAGAGAAACTGCTTTGGTGATGAACCCGGCTTTCCTCGTTTCCTTTCTCAGCAGCTTGGTCGCGCTCTTGATCTTGAAGAAGATAGTCCTGATCCGAAAGCTGAGATGGTTCGCTGATTATTGTTTGATCATCGCGTTCATCAGTTTTCTCTTGGGGTGAGAACTGTGAAATTCGAAATTCTCGTACCAGGTGGGAGCATAAGGGTTGCACCGTACGTGATGTCGCCTTACTGTACTGTGGCGTTGCTGAGCGACGAGAAGAGAGTGGTGCTCGTGGAACCGGGCAGTTTTCCATCGTGGGAAGCTTTGGAACGAGCGCTCAAAGAGAAGGGTATAAAACCTGAGGATGTGACGGATCTGATCGTTTCGCACGTCCACATGGACCACATTTTCTGTTCCATTTTCTTCAAAAACGCCGCGGTACACGTGCACGAGAAGTACAGAGAAAGGAACTACGCCGCTTTTGGTCCAATCGCTGGACCTTTCTACACCATGGTGCTCTCAGGTTGGAAACAGGTTCACACGCTGAAAGACGGCGACGTACTCTTTGACTGCGTGAAAGTCTTCCACACTCCTTATCATTCTTCCGAGCATATCTCGCTGCTGATAACGACCGAGAACATGGGTAAAGTCCTAATGCCCGGAGACATCTGCTACAGCAGGATCGAGTACTTCGAATACATGAAAGGTTACAAGAAGGATGCCACCGCAGAGTTTCTCAAAAAGGTGTCTGAAGAGTGTGATTGGATCGTCTTTTCTCACGATCTTCCCATGAAGGTTGGTGGTGTATGAATGGTGGAAGAATTCATCGATTACAGAGCGAAATTGAACAAGTTGATCGAAGAGAAGGGTAACCTCCACACGAAACGGTTCATGAACCTCGATGCCCAGGTGTACGAGAAGGGTGCGCTGGATACCAGAACGAAAGAGATGCTCGGCTTGGTGGCCTCGATGGTCCTCAGGTGCAACGATTGTATAGCATACCACATGATAAGACTCTTCCAGCTCGGGACGAGCGATGAGGAATTCTTTGAAATCTTCAACGTTGCACTGATCGTGGGTGGTTCGATCGTGATACCGCATTTGAGGAAGGCGGTGGAAATCCTACAAGAGCTGAGGGAGCTCGAGAAGAATGGCAAGACTGTTTCTCTTTGATGGTACCGGCCTGGCCTTCAGGGCTTACTACGCCATAGATCAGTCCCTCAGCACGAGCAGTGGCGTTCCAACGAACGCCACCTACGGTTTGATGCGCATGATGATCAAGTTTCTCAAGGAACGTGTCAGAGAGGGCGACTACGCAGGTTTTGCGATGGATAAGAAGACGAGGACCTACCGCCACGAGTTGCTGGCTGAATACAAAGCGCAGAGGCCTTCAACGCCGGACGCGATGTTGCAACAGTTGCCTTACATAAGACGTGGAGTCGAAGCGCTGGGTGTGAAGGTGCTCGAGTACGAAGGTTGTGAGGCAGACGATGTGATCGCAACGCTCGCGAAGAAGGGCGAGGATCGTTTCGAAGAGGTTCACATCGTCAGCGGAGACAAGGATGTGCTCCAATTGGTGGACGAAAAGATAAAGGTTTGGAGACCGATAAAAGGCATTTCAGAACTGGAGCTGTACGACGAACAGAAGGTCTTGGAGAAGTTCCAAGTGCCGCCCAAGCACATCGTGGACTTGCTCGCGTTGGCTGGAGATGCCGTGGACAACGTGCCCGGTGTTCAAGGCATCGGTGTGAAGACGGCAGCCGAGCTCATATCGAAGTACGGCAGTTTGGAGGAAATTTACGAGAAGATCGACAAAAGCAGCAAACTGGGAAAGTTACTGCTTCAACACAGAGATGCCGCCTTCAAGAGCAAGAAGCTCGTGACACTCATGAGTGACTTGGAGCTCGGCTTGAACTGGGAAGAGTTGAAGTACGAAGGGTTCAAACAAGAAACGTTGGTCGAATTTTTGAAGGAAATGGAGTTTTCGAGCTTGATGAAAGAACTTGGATTGTACACTCAGCAGCCTGAACAAACACCTTACAGGACCATCTCGACGGAAGAAGAGTTCGAACAACTCTTACAGCGCATGCGGACCAGTCAGTACGTCGTGATAGACACGGAAACGGATTCTTTGGATCCACTCAGTGCACACTTGGTCGGAATATCTGTGGCCCTGCCTGACAAGAGCAGCCATTATGTGCCTGTGGGGCACAGAAGAGGTCGCAACCTACCGTTGGAGAAAGTCCTGAAGGGTTTGAAACCCATACTCGAGGATAGAACGATCAAAATCGTTGGGCAGAACCTGAAGTACGATTATTCCATCTTCATGGTGAACGGCATCACGCCGAACGTGCCCGCTTTCGACACCATGATCGCGGCGTATTTGTTGAATCCGGACGAAAAAAAGTTCGGGCTCGACGAACTCGCCTTGAAGTTTCTGAACTACAAGATGATGAGTTTCGACGAACTGGTCAAGAGTTCTTCTCCTCTGTTCAGTGCCGTGACCTTTGCGGATGTGGACGTTCAGGATGCCACGAGGTACTCCGCAGAGGATGCGGACGTGACGCGAAGACTTTACGAGCTTTTGAACGTCAAACTTCACGAGCAAGGTTTGACGGACGTACTCGAAAAGATAGAGATGCCTTTGATAGTCGTGCTCGCAGAGATGGAGCTCACGGGTGTGTACATGGACGTTTCTTACTTGAAAGATCTCTCTCTCAAATACAGTGTGAAGATGGACGAACTTTCGAAGCAGATATTCGACCTCGCAAAAGAGGTGTTCAACCTGAACTCTCCGAAGCAAACGGCCTACGTGTTGTTCGAAAAACTCAAGATCAAGCCGAAGGGTAAAACTCCGGGCGGGGAGCTCTCCACGAGGGCCGATGTGCTGGAAGACCTGGTTGAGGAACATCCCATAGTGCCGCTGATACTCGCCTACAGGAAATACCAAAAGCTGAAATCCACGTATCTGGACGTGTTACCCAGGCTCGTTCATCCAAAGACCGGAAGAATCCACACGAGTTTCCATCAGACTGGTACCGCGACGGGAAGATTGAGCAGCAGCGACCCAAACCTGCAGAATCTTCCCAGCAAACAGGAGGAAGGTAGAGAGATCAGAAAGGCCGTCGTGCCACAGAGAAGCGGATGGAAGATCCTGAGTGCGGATTACTCACAGATCGAGTTGAGAGTCCTTGCACACATGAGCAAAGACGAGAACCTCATCGAGGCCTTCGTTAAAGACAAAGACGTACACACCTTCACCGCGGCTCGCATCTTTGGCATCAAGGAGGAGGACGTGGGTCCACAAGAAAGGTCCATAGGCAAGATGGTGAACTTCTCGATCATATACGGTGTTTCACCCTATGGTTTATCACAGAGGACGGGGCTTTCGTATCGGCAGGCGGAGGCGTTCATAAAAGAGTACTTCGAGCTGTACCCACAGGTCAGAGAATACCTCACCAAGACTGTGGCCTTCGCGAAGACCTATGGTCATGTGAGAACGCTGTTTGGGAGGAAGCGTGAGGTGCCACAACTCAGATCCTCCGACCCGTCGGTTCGACAGGAAGGAGAGAGAATCGCGGTGAACACGCCGATACAGGGCACCGCGGCTGACATAATGAAACTTGCGATGATCGCGGTTCACAAATTTCTGAAGGAGAACGGCTTGAGAACGAAGATGATCCTGCAGGTCCACGATGAACTCGTTTTCGAAGTAGCAGATGAAGAAACCGAGCTCGTTGTGAGCGAGATCAAAAAGATCATGGAAACGGTGGTAAAATTGTCAGTACCGCTGAAAGTAGATGTGAAACTGTCCGATTATTGGGAATGAGGAGGTGCAAGAATGGATGCGCGTGTTGTGAACGCATTGATTGCAGCCGTCGTCAACACGTTGAAGACTCTCTTGAACGTCACACCCGCTGTTGGAAAGCCAGGTATTCTGAAGGAAATCAAACCGAAGTACGATATGGTCACCGTGATAGGTTTCAGCGGAGGTGTGGAGGGTAACTTGATATATTCTTTCAGCCCTTCCACTGCGTTGAAGATCGTTTCGAAAATGATGGGTTTTGAGTATGAAAATTTGGACGACCTTGCCATGAGTGCGATCGGAGAGCTTGGGAACATGATCGCCGGTGCATTAGCCATGAACCTTGAAAAGGTCGGTTGCAGGATCGTCATAAGCCCTCCGACCGTTGTCACGGGAAAGAATCTCAAGCTGACTGTGGAAGGGCTCGCGATAAACCTTTTGACGAGCATCTTTGATGCCGACGATGCCGAAGTCATCCTTTCGACGAAGGGCTCGATGAAGTGTCAACAATGACCGTTCTTCTTTTGGTGCTATCGTCCCTTTTGCTGATCTTGCTCGTGGTTGCGTTCCGCGTCTTTGGAGATGCACCGGATGAGGTCAAGAGGAGATCGGTCTGGTTGATAATTCTGTGCGTTGCGTTACTCTTTCTGACGATACTGTTTTGGACTCTGGGGGGATGAGGTATGAAACAGTTGAACGAACTGTTCGATTTCAAAACGAAACCATCGGACCAGTTGATGGTCTACTGTGCGTTGCTCTTCGTTGTTGCAAGTTTTCTCGGCTTGATAGGCTCGGTGGCCGTCGTTGCGGCCTGGTCGTTCTCGGCCAACAGGTTCTTCGGAGTAACGCAGGGTCTGGCGTTCGTGAGCGGTCTTGGATTGCTTTTAGGTTTTCTCAAGTGGCGTGGCTCGATCAGAGAGATTCAGCGACGGCTCGCCGAACA
>JAPYWY010000179.1 GCA_028276125.1 Pseudothermotoga sp. | reverse complement strand
CCCACGTTGGAGACTCCCGCCATACCGCAGCACTTCCTGTTGAAAACTGTGCCATCGACGATCCTCTTCACAAAGGACCCTCGGCCTCTGGCGAATGTATCAAAATCAAGTATTTCTTTCCAGAAAGGTCCAAGGTAGCACAAATGTATCTGCTGACCAGTGTATTCTTGGGTGATCTGCAGTTCGAGGATCTGATTCGTCCGTTCCAAAGCTCCAAACAGTGGTGAAACAGGCTCTCTCACCTGGAAATCCATTGGGCCGAACTTGGTCTGCAGGATTACGTTGTCCCTGAACTGCCCGTCAAGTGGCTTGAAGTTTTCGTAGGCTGCCTTTGCTCTGTCGGTGTTGTAATCTCTCCAGTCCTGTAAGCAGTTGTAGACGAAAGTACGCCAGATCACAACACCTCCGAACGGTTCCAAAGCTTCGGCCATCATGTTTGCTCCGTCTGCATGTGTTCTACCGAAGTAGTGTGGGCCTGGATTGAATTCAGAGTCGGCCTTCACCAGGAAACCTCCAAAACCTGGGATGAAACTGTACAGTTTTCTGGCCTGGTTTTTCCACCATTTCTTTATCCTGTCATCCAGGGGATCAGCTGTCTCGAACTTTCCAAGATACATCGGTGAAGCGAAGTTCACACTGAGATACAATTTTATACCGTAGTTTCCGAAAACTTCCGCGAGCTTCGACAGTGCTTTCAAATACTTTTCGTCATCGATCAATTGCACTGCCCTGCCCCTCACGTTGACGTTGTTTATGACCACGCCATTAATACCCACGGAGGCCAGCAATCTGACGTAATCTCTTGTTCTACGATTCAGGATGACGCGATCCTTCTCAAAGAAGATGGACCTTCCAGAGTAACCCCTCTCCACGGAGCCATCCAAGTTGTCCCAGTGATTGATCATTCTCAGCGGCATCGCAGGCGTTTGAACCACATTCATTTTCTCAAAGGATTCGCCAAGCCTGGCACGTTTGATGACCTCGAACGTGCCGTACACCAGACCAGCTGTGTCGATCGCACCAATCACGAGAGTGTCTTTACCGGAAAGCTTCCTGTGCGCAAGGAAGAAAGAACCTTCTCTTTCGAGTTTCGGCACATCGAACAGCTCACTGAGTTTGTCAATCTTCCCGAGTATTATTGTTCTTTGATTTTGGATAGTGTTTTCAACCAGCATTTTCGTTCCTAAGGCGTCTCTGGCAAAAGTTTTCAGCTCTGTGAGTGCCGTTTCGACTTCCCCTGGCTGAGCAAAGGGCACCGCCGATTTGAACCATTCTCTGTAGCAAGCACTTTCCCGGTCTGGTAATCTTCGATATTCGAGCCAGCAAAGTTCGTACTCGTTGTTCATCCTTCTCACCTCAAAGATCCACCCTTTCCAGGATCAACACATCGTGCGGTTCCAAAACCAAGCTGTCAAAGAAAGTACGACCACTCATGAGGTCTCGCCACTTGCCTTCCCTCAGGAGAACTTGCTTTCTCTCGCTATCGAAGTTCATGACAAACAAATACATTCTTGAATCTTTTCTGCACCTCCTCACTACCTCGACACCATCCACAGGACCGCTGAAGGAAGTTTCAATTCCATGTCTCTCCACGATGTATCGAACAAAATCGTTGCACAGTTCTTGCGAGGCACAGGCAGCAACGTAGTAAGCGAATCCCTCGCCATACTGGTTGAAGGTGATGCAGGGTTCGTTCGCGTACAGTCCGTCTGAGTAGGTTCCCAGCACGAACGCTTTCTCGACCCTCACAAACCCCTCAATGAGCTTTACCAGATATTTCTTTCCCAAAAACGAGACCGTTCTTTCTTCGCTCAACGGGAACGCATCGAATTCCTCGACCCGCGCGCCGAAAACATCGTTCATGGATGCCAAATAACCCCCGAGCCAGGCCAGGTTGTTCTCGTCGACAACCCCACTCATAGTGGTCGCTACAAAGATGCCGCCAGATTCCACGTATGACCTTATCTTTCTGCCGATTTCGTCGCTCACCATGAACAGTGTTGGGGCGAAGATGGCTTTGTACTTACTGAAATCCTCTTCCACACCTATCACGTCGACTCCTACACCCATTCTCAACAACGCCCTGTAGTACTTCTCGACCTCTTGTAAGTAGCTAAAGTCGATGTTCGGTCCCGGGCTGTCCTCCAGCGCCCACCAGCTTTCCCAGTCAAATAGGACTGCGACCTGTGCATCGACACGTGTGTTCAGAACCCTGTCTTCGAGTTTCTTCAGATCCTCGCCGATGCACTTCACAGCTCCGAAAACGCGCGTCCTGTTCGTGTTTGCGTGTGTTATGACCGCTCCGTGGAACCTTTCGCAACCACCCCTGGACTGGCGGATTTGGAAGTAGAGTGCTGCCTCGGCACCGTGTGCAATGGTTTGGAACGTGTGTAACTTCAAAGCTGAGGCAGACTTCTGATGGTTGTACCATTTCCATATCGCCTGTGATGGGGATTGTTCCATGAGAATTACAGGTTTTCCACGGGCGACACCTCTCATCAACGCACATCTCAATGAGACTCTCGCGTGATCCTCTCCGTAGTCCGGATAGCTGTCCCACGATATCACGTCCATCTTCTTGGCCCACAGGAAATAGTCAAGAGGCTTGAAGGTAGCCATGAGGTTCGTCGTGACCGGCACATTCGGTGTGTACTTCTTCAGAGCCTGGTATTCCAGCTCGAAACATCCCAGCAGGCTCTCGTTCATAAATCTCCTGTAGTCTTGATAAATCGCCGGGTTTATGGATTGGAGCCTGTCTTTTCTGAACAGGAGGAGGTTCCGCATGGTTGGCAAGCCGATCTCTTCCCAATCATAGATTCTCTGGCTCCAGAAGTCTGAATACCATTTCTTGTTCAGCTCATCCAGGGAAACGTACTTATTTTTCAACCATTCTCTGAATTTTCGCTCGCACGTTTCGCAGTAGCAATAGTTCGAATACTCGTTATTCACGTGCCAAAGCACCAATGGTCGATAGTCTCTATACCTCTCTGCGAGTTTCTCCGCAATCTTTACAGAGAATTCTCTGTATTTTTCGCTGTTTGGACAGAAATTCGCCCTGCCACCGGGTTTTCTCCTGTGCCCGTTCATATCCACAGACAAGATCTCAGGATACTTTCGAACCATCCAGAGTGGCGGGGCAGCCGTCGGCGTAGCCAGGCAAACATAGAATCCTTCATGCTCCAAGATCTCGAGCGCTCTGTCCAAGAAGGAGAAATCGTAAGTGGACTCGTCCTTCTGGACAATGGCCCAACAGAAGACGCCGATCGTCGCGATGTTCATGTTCACCTCTTTCATCCATCGTAGATCCCTTTTGAAGGTGTCTTCGTCCCACTGTTCCGGATAGCATTCCCCACCGTACCAAAAACCGTTTCTTTTCATATCAATCAAAAGGACCACCTCTCACGAAAATTGTGGAAAGGGCCTACCATAATGGTAGGCCCCTGAAGTGAAAGTTCACCTGGATCATTTCTGCTTGATGAAGAATTGCATGGGCATTGCGTTAAGTGGGCTTCTCAAAACGTCATCAGTCACGATCTTTTCTGGAACGTTTCTGAAGTTGTTCTTGACGATCGCTGGCGATAGATCCTCACCAACCGTTCCAATGAGCCACAGGTTCTCTCTGTGGATCTTGGTTACCTCTCTCATGTACTCTTTGATTTCCTCATCGCTCGTGGCTGTCTGTATCATCTGCCACAGATCGACGAGCCTGATAACTTCCTGAGGTGGCACTTCTGCATCAGCGGGTGGTGTTTCACCCTTCAGGTAAGCCTGTAACCATGTGGACCACGGTGCGTACCACCAGTCTGCGTACTGTGTGACAGCCGGGAAGGTGAGCATCGGGGAAGCCAATGGTTGCGCTGCCCTGTCGAACGCCCAGACAGCCGCATCGTACTCACCCGTACCCATCCTGCTCTCGAGCAGGGACCTTTCGATGTTGTTGACCTCGATCCAGACCCCTATCCTCTTCCAGTGTTCCTTCACCATGGTCCATACGTCGGCATGCATCTGACCAGTAACTTCAACAGTGAACCTGAGAGGCCTGCCATCCGGGAGCAATCTGTACTCGCGCTTCGCGTTCCATTTCAATCCCATCTCGTCGAGCAGCTTGTTCGCAAGGTCCGGGTTGTAGTCGGCGTACGCCTTTTCCCACTCAGGATCGTAATAGGCCGAACCGCTCACGAAAGACGCCTGCCTGGGCTTGGCCATACCGTTAAACAGAACTTCGCTTATCTCCTCCCTGTCAATCGCCAGAGACAAGGCTCT
>JAPYWY010000109.1 GCA_028276125.1 Pseudothermotoga sp. | reverse complement strand
CAGAACCGGATCTGGGTGTGCGGGGTTCAATGATACCCTGCTGACCGATCCGTTCGCAGCAATCCAGTTCAAAACCCTGTAATCACCCTTCTTTTCGTTCTCCTTCAGCAACGTGTAATTTCCGGCTCCCGCAGCAAGGCCACCTATATGCCTCCATTGCATGTCGATCTGCCCAGAAATAGCCCTCAAAAGGATGATCTCGTTGTCCGTCACATATTCGTGCCTGATGTAGTCGATGTACGGAAGCTGGTTACCCTCGATGTCGACTGCCCAGAAGTATGGGTTTCTCTCCAACACGTAGAACGGTTCGGTCGGGTCAGTGATGGCCTTCCACGTTCCGAGCACTGGCAACTCCACGTTCCTCACTATGTTGTTCTTCTGGTTGAACAGATCGACCCAGGTGTTCACTCCGGAGACCTTCTTCATCTCTTCCTCGATTTTTTCCATGGGCGTGTACTTGGGATGGAACCGCTTCAGATAATGCTTGGGAGCTCCTGTGAAACCTGTGCTGTAGGCGACCTGGAGCATGAACAAAGCGTAAGGTTTGCCAAACTCGAACTTGATCGTGTAGTCATCGATCTTCGTGACCTTCGTTTCCTGGCCTCCGATTCTGAACCATTCCGGCTTGGTCGGCGTCAGATCGTTGTTCGCCACTATGTCTTCGACCCAGAACAGTATGTCGTCCACTGTGTATGGATGTCCGTCCGACCACTTGACACCCTTCCTCAGATAAAAGATGTAGACTCTTCCATCCTCGAGTATGTCCCAAGCCTTGGCGAGACCCGGCAGGAACGATCCGCCTTCCATGTCCCAGTACACCAAATGTGGTTCGACGATCTTGTAGATTCCCCACTGGTCCGCCAAACCTTTCCAAACCCTTCTCCACGTTCCTCCGAACTGACCTACTTCCTCGTGCGGTATGATCACGAGTGGTTCTTCGGGAAGTCTCTCTTGCACCGGAGGAAGCTTTCCCTGCTTTACAAGGTCTGCCAGCATGGGTGATTCTTTGTACTGCGTGATCTTCTTACCGGTTTGCTTCTCCATATCCGCCGGCGTGGCGTACACACCCCAGGCGAAGGCCCAAGACACAATCAGAGCCAGTACACAAACCACCAGCACACGAACCCTCATGTAGATACCCCCCTTCTTAAAGTTGCCTCACGCCTTTCAGCGAAAGTCTTTCCGCAAAGTGACAAGCAACGTAGTGCGGATTCTCGAGTAAACCCACGTCTCGAAACTCAGGCACCGTTGTCCTGCAGACTTCTTCCGCGTACTGACACCTCGGATGGAAATGGCAACCAGACGGCGGATTGACCGGGCTCGGAACTTCACCCTCTATGGGCCTGAACTCTTCGACCGCTTCCGGGTCTGGTTTGGGAACCGACAAAAGCAAGGATTCGGTGTAAGGATGCTTCGGCGAGTCGAAGAGCTCCTCAGTCGACGCGAGCTCGACAATCCTTCCGAGGTACATCACAGCTACCCTGTCGCTCACGTGTTGAACCACGCTCAAATCGTGCGAGATGAAGATGTAGGTCAGCTTGAACTTCTCCTGCAGTTCCATGAGCAGGTTCAAAATCTGCGCGCGTATCGACACATCCAAGGCAGCAACGGGCTCATCGCATATGACCAACCTCGGCCTCAGGGCCAGAGCTCTTGCTATGACGATCCGTTGTCTTTGACCACCGCTGAACGCGTGAGGATATCTGACCATGTACTCCGGCCTCAAACCAACAGCTTCCAGGAGTTCGGCGACCTTCTCTTCCAGTTCCTTACCCTTGGCGATCTTGTTGACGAACAGTGGTTCTCCAACGATTTCTTTCACCTTCAAACGTGGGTTCAAAGATGTGTACGGATTTTGAAAGATCAGCTGCATATACCTCCTGAGCGGCTTGAGTTCCTTCCTACTTAGTTTTGCCACGTCCACCATTCTTCCATCGATGTTGAGTAGTATCTGACCCTCAGTCGGATCGATCGCTCGAAGTATGCAGCGTGCGGTCGTCGTCTTACCGCAACCGGACTCTCCAACGAGGGCGAGGGTCTCGCCTTCAAATAAATCGAAACTTATGCCATCCACTGCCTTCACATACGCTACGACCCTCTTGAAGAACCCCTTTTCGATAGGAAAATACTTCTTCAAGTTTCTCACTTCGAGCAACTTGTGCCCAGTGGCCAAATCATCTACCCCCATAAAGGAAGCACTTCACTCTGTGGGCTACATCGACTTCGACTTCCGTCGGTTCTCGCTCATCACAAAGACCTTGGATGAAGCTGTCACATCTGTTGTGGTACCGGCAACCGATGGGTAAGTTATAAGGATCGGGTACGACACCTTTTATCGCTTCAAGCTTCTTCTTCCTTCGGGCCAACCTTGGTATGGATCTCAACAACGCCCTCGTGTAAGGATGCAGTGGGTTTCGAAAAAGATCCTTGACCGGTGCCGTCTCAACGATTTGTCCCAGGTACATCACGGCAACCCTGTCAGATATCTGCGCAATCACGCCCATATCATGCGTGATCCACATGATCGCAGAACTGTACTCCTTTTGGAGTTGATTCACCAGATAGATTATCTGTGCCTGAATCGTCACATCAAGTGCTGTCGTTGGTTCGTCAGCTATCAAGACTTTCGGATTCAAGGACAGAGCCATCGCAATCATACATCTTTGTAACATTCCTCCCGAGAGCTGAAACGAGTATCGGTCCAGAACGCTCTCTGGATTGGGTATCTTGACCTTTTCGAGCATTTTGAGTGCCAGTCTTCTCGCTTCCTGCTTCGACATGTCTTCGTGCAAGAGGATGGCCTCGATCATCTGTTCACCCACGGTGTAAACTGGGGCAAAACACGCGGCCGGTTCCTGAAAGATCATCGCGATGTCTTTTCCTCGAATGTTTCTCATCTGCTCGCCTTCAGAATCCAGCTTTGTCAAATCCACCACATCTTGCTGGTTCCAAAACAAGATCTCCCCATCCACGATCCTGGCCGACTTTGGGAGTATTCTCATGATAGACTGCGCCGTCACGCTCTTTCCGCAGCCTGATTCACCGACGATGCCCAGCACCTCACCCTCGTTCAACTGAAAGCTGACCCCGTCGACGGCTCTAACAGTTCCTTCAACAAGCTCAAAGTGAGTTCGTAAGTTCCTAACTTCCAGAACCTTCCTCATGCTCCTCCCCTCATGTCTTGTAGGGATCTGCCGCATCTCTTAAACCATCACCAACAAAGCTGAAGCACAAAACTGTCACGATTACAAAGAATGCAGGCGAAAGGAGCCAAGGATACAATGCGACAGTTCTTATGTTCTGCGCCTCTTGCAGTAAAACTCCCCAGCTTATCGCAGGAGATCTGAGTCCCAAACCCAGAAAACTCAGTCCAGTCTCACCAAGGATCATGCCCGGTATCGCGAGTGTCACGGATGCTATCAGGTGACTCGTCAGGGCTGGCAACATGTGCTTGAAGATGACCCTGAATTCGCTTGCACCAGCAAGTCTCGCAGCAACAACGTAGTCTTCCTCTTTGAGCGCCAGAAATTTGCTTCGTACGACACGCGCCAAACCAGTCCAGCCCACCAGAGAAAGGATCACGGTGATGCCAAAATAGACCTTCACCTGTGACCAATACCTCGGCAACGCTGCTGCGAGTGCCATCCACAACGGGATAGTTGGAATACTCCTGATGAACTCTATCGACCGCTGCACGAAGTTGTCCACCCAGCCACCGTAATATCCCGAAACACCACCTATCAGGATACCCAGCATCATGCTCAGAAAGACTCCAACCAAACCGATCGTGGTCGATATCCTCGCTCCGTAAAGCACACGCGACAGAACATCACGGCCCATTCGATCCGTGCCAAGCAAGAACATCGTGCCTCGTTCCACTCCGAAGAAGTGCAGGTTCGTCTTCCACATCCCCCAGAACTTGTACTCGTCTCCTCTCACGAAGAACTTGATCGGATAAACTTTGCTCGGATCTTCTTTGTAAATCCTTCTGAGAGTCTGTGGATCGCGTTCGATCTTGAAACCATAAACGAACGGCCTGGTGAGCTTGCCATCCTTGAAGAAATGTACCTTCTGTGGGGGAGCGTAAACGTAAGCTGAGTAGATTTTCTCCGGATTGTACGGTGCGAAGAATTCACAGAAGATACCAAGGACGTACAAAACGAACAACACCACGAGTCCGACGATCGCGAGCTTGTTCTTCTTGAACCGCCACCACATTAATTTCCATTCTGACGCTAAATAAATTTCTTCAACCTTGGTTCTCTTGGTCACACGCTCGTTGATCGCCATCCGGTCTACCTCACTCGAAACGTATTCTCGGATCCAACCATGCGAGGAGGATGTCGGAAATCACCGTTCCAATGATCGTAAATATGCTCAAGAACATGACCAGGCTCCCCGCCAGATACATGTCCTGCGATTTAAGAGCATCAACCAGTATCACACCCACTGTCGGAAGGTTCAAAACGATCCCGGTCACAACCGCGCCAGAAACTATCTCGGGCAGAACCCATCCCGCAGTACTCGCGAACGGTATCACCGCCACTCGCAGTGGGTATTTCCAATACAGTTCCTTGCTGGGGAGGCCCCTTGCCTTTGCCGCAATCACGTAAGGCTTTTCGATCTCGTCCAGCAAGTTCGCACGCAGAATCCTTATCAGGCCAGCCATGCTGCCCGTACCTATGACGATCACCGGTAACCAGATGTGCTTCAAGAGATCAACGAACTTTGCCCAGCTCCACGGAGCATTCGCGTACTCTGGCGAGAACAATCCGCCTAAGCTCACACCGAAAGTCACGTACACTGCCCAGAGGAGTATCAACGCGAGCAGAAAGTTCGGAGTCGCAAGGCCTATGTAACCGAGAACGGTGAATGCATAATCGCCTATCGAGTACTGATGAATGCCCGAGTAGACACCGATGAGAAAACCAAAGACCCAAGCGAAAGCGGTTGCCAGCACCGAGATGAGTACCGTGTACCAAAGGCGCGGTCCAATGAGCTGACTGACCGGTTTTTCCCACATGAAGGAATAACCGAAGTCACCCTTAAGAACTCCTCTGAACCAAATGAAGAATCTCAACAAGAGAGGTTTGTCGAGGCCGTAGCGCGTTCTGAGAACCTGCAGAGCTGCTTCATCTATGGCCTCACCGCTTTGCTTGAGGTTCATCACGTACACTGTCAAGTAATCTCCCGGTGGGAGTTCTATGATGATGAACGAGACGACCGCTATGAGAAAGAGAAGTGGTATTGCGAACAAAAGCCTTCTTAACAGGTAAGTGAGCACGAAACTACCCCCGTTTTTTCTTTACTGACCGCAATTATTTTGACATAACCGTCACATTCATGTCAATAGCAGCGTTGGGTGATATCCCTGGATTAAGTAAAATGGTTCTCGGTTTTCACACTTCTTTTTCAGCATCTTTCATTCTGGCTTCTTGTTCTACCTTCTTTCACGTTCTTGCTCGCTCATCGACATGCAGTACGTTCAATGATCGTGTTTTGAACGAAGTCTCAGCGAGAAAAGCACAAGCAGGATACCGAGCGCAGGTTTGACAAAGTACCTCGCGCACTCCAACCAACCTAGCCTGTAGCCCAGCGCTAGGAAGAAAGGAGTCTGGAAGAATGTGATCAGCAAGAGTTGAAGCCCTGTGAAAATGAAGAAGCGATCAAGAAGTTTCTTCATTCCTTCTTTGGCCCTGTTTCTGTAACGGTTTTCAAAATACGCAATCATCGCGATGATCAACAGCGCGAAGACAACGATGAAAAACTTGCCCCACAGGTTCATTGTCTCGATCTTCATTCCATCCAGGGCGGCCACGCTGTAGAAAAACTTGTGCGCTTCGAAAAGCATCTGGAAAGACAACAAGACGTTGATCAACAGGAAAATGTAGGCCAATGCGCCGTTCAGGCCTGTCCCTCCCTGAACATTTCTCTCAAAACATGGTACAGTTTCTTGAATCTCGCGTAAACCTTCCCATATCTTTCTGTGTTCTCAAGGGTCGGTTTGCTTGTCTCCTTCAATCGGAACCAAGCTTTAGATA
>JAPYWY010000030.1 GCA_028276125.1 Pseudothermotoga sp. | reverse complement strand
CGCACCGTAAGATGCCCCTTCATCCACCAAAGGTTTCTGTATCTCGACTCCGAGTGCATCCGCCAACATTTGGTTCCAAACCTTACTCTTAGAACCTCCTCCAGCGATGCGCACATTCTTAGTGCTCACGCCCAGTTCTTTCAGGATTTCGAAGGAATCTTTTATCCCGAAGGTTACCCCCTCAAAGATCGCGCGCACCACATCCCACTTCGAATGGAAGGAAGACAGTCCGAAGATTACACCCCTCGCATGTGGGTCCCTGTGAGGTGTTCTTTCGCCGTTCAGATAGGGCAAGAAAATGATCCCGTTCGAACCGATCGACACCTCAGCCACGCACTCGTTTATTTTGTCGTATCCCTCTTCCAAGAATCTCTCCTTGAACCATTCCAAAGAGTACGTTGCAGTGAGCATCACACCCATGTGATACCTCATGTTTGGGACCGTGTGTGCGAAGAAGTGGACTCTACCTTTCGGATCGTACGAACCGACGTCCGTTGGTGCCACCACAGTCCCAGAGGTACCGAGGCTCACCATCACGTCTCCCGGTTCGGTCACGCCCACACCGAGCGCCGCACAGGCGTTGTCCGCACCCCCTGCAACCACGATCACATCCTGAAGATGGAGCTCTTCCGCGAGCTCTTGCTTCACCTTTCCGACGAGCCCGTTCGATGGCAGAATATCAGGGAGGATATCAATCGGTATCTTCAAAGTTCTGAGAAGTTCTTCGTTCCAACGCATCTTCAAAACATCGTACATCGTGGTTCCGGAAGCATCCGAATGGTCCGTTCTTATGTTACCGGTGAGCATGTAATTGATGAAGTCCTTTGGAAGCATGATTTTGTGGATTTTCTTGTACAGCTCAGGTTCATTTTTCCTCAGCCAGAGCAACTTTGGCAGCGTGAAACCGGGCAAGATCGGATTACCAACGCTCCTCAATACCTGTTTTTCCCCTCCGAGCAGATCCGTGGCCTCCTCACACTCAAGGTAAGTCCTCTGATCACACCACAGTATTGCATCTCGCAGAACACGACCTTCCCCATCGACGACCACAAGGCTGTGCATCTGTCCACTCGTGGCGAGTGCCCGTATCCTTCCGCCAATCTCGCGCGAACGGTTTGAGAGTGCTTTCAACACTTTCAACGTTGCGGACCACCATTCGTTGGGATTTTGCTCTGCCCACGCGGGTTTTGGGGTCGAGAGCGAAAGTCTTTCACCGTGCACGGCAACGAGGCTTCCCCTCGCATCGACGAGGATCCCTTTCACTCCGGTCGTTCCAAGGTCTAAGCCCACGAACAATTCCAAGAGTACCACCTCACTTCACGTTCTCAATGATGTTCTCGACGGCGAGGACCGCAGCACCCACCAGGTTCGAACTTATGGTTCCGAAGATCGAAGGCCTTATTTTCAACTGCTTCGCCGCGTCCTTCAATGCCCTCCGCTTGACCTCTTCCTGTATGATCCGGTAGAAGTACTCTCCAAGGTCTTGAACTTCTCCACCCAGTATCACAATCTCTGGATTCAGGATGTTCACGATGTTCACGATACCGATAGCGATGTTCTGCGCCAACTTTTCTAAGACTTTTCTGCTGTCTTCTCTCTTTTTCAACGCCGCGAACTTCTCTATCGAGTTCTTCCCGTCCAACTTGCCTTCGTAGTGTTCTATCGCCCAATTGATCGACGCGTAGAATTCCCAACAACCTTTGTTCGAGCAGTGACAGCGTCTGTTGGAGTGCATGTCCACCGTCATGTGCCCAGCCTCGCCCGCGGTGTACGTCGGACCACGGTACAGCTTCCCGTCGATCAGAACGCCCGTGCCAACGCCCTCTCTAACCACTATGAAGACCGCCTCTTTCACGTCCTTCATGTCCGCCGAGTGGTATTTCTCCGCAAGTACGGAGAGGTTAGCCTCGTTGTCTGCGAGTATCGGAACGTCCAGTTGCAGCAACTCATTTATCGAGACGTCGTGCCAACCGAGGTTCGGTGCCATAAGTATTCGGTTCTCCTCCATGTTCACCATGCCAGGCACGGATAACGAGACACGGCTGATCTTATTGTCGAGCGAGTATTTCTCGAAAATTTCACTCACTTTCATGAAGAACTTTTCCGGTGCTCTGGGCGTCTCGAAAGAACCACCGAGCGACACTGTACCATCGAAATAGCCGAGGCCATAGGTGGTGACGTTCAC
The DNA here is from genome assembly GCA_028276125.1 of Pseudothermotoga sp. Classification (GTDB taxonomy): domain Bacteria; phylum Thermotogota; class Thermotogae; order Thermotogales; family DSM-5069; genus Pseudothermotoga_A. Next base: position 8,356 of record JAPYWY010000030.1, on the reverse strand, counting down.
GCCGACATCGAACACGAGACTGAGGAACGCCTCGTTCTTTATATCGAGCAGGATTCGACGTCGACCAGGGGAATTCTTCCCTTCGGAGCCTATTTCTTGGACGAAGCCCTCTTCGATCAGCTCTTTTGTGATACGCGTGACACTGCTCGGTGTCAAGCCAGTGATTTCGGAGATCTCCGAACGCGACACGGGTCGATTTTCATGCACGATCTTCAAAATGTTCCTCTTGTTGAGCACTTTGATCCACGGAGAGTTGTATTTCAAGGCTCATACCTCCCGCGACGAAAACACCTCTTGCAAGAATTGTAACTTATGTCTCACGTGGTACGACCCCCCTCCCTCATGGCCGGCGAAAGGGTAGACTTCGATTCTCTTAGGTCCAGCGTAGTGGTTGTAGGCAGCGAAGATTGTGGAAGGTGGACATATGTCGTCCATGAGTGCCACGGAAAACAGGGCCGGGCACTTTGCTCTCACCGCAAAGTTCACTCCATCGAAGTAAGACAGTGTCCTGAAAACCGTCTCGGTTTGTTCTGGATGAACCTTGCAGTACCTACTGATCTCGGCGTAAGGCATGCTGTCCACCAGTTTCACTGCCCGCTCGAAGTGACACAAGAACAATACATCACAGATCAGCCCCTTCACCCCTTGAGCAAGAGCTGCGGTGGCGAGCGCTATGCCGCCACCTTGGCTCGTCCCCGCCACGGCTATCCTCTTAGAATCAACACCTGGAAGGTGCTTCGCGGATTCAACGGCCATCACCGCATCGGTGAAAACCCTTCTGTAGTAGTAAGTCCTCGGATCGAGTATGCCCCTCGTCATGAAACCAGGATATTGGGGTCCAGCAGAAGGCTCGTAGTCCGGCGTGTCGCCTTTGAGCCAACTACTTCCTTGACCGCGTGTATCCATAACGAGGTGCGCAAAATTTGCACACGCGTAGAGTAGCCAGTCGTGTGGGAAACCTCTTCCACCGCCATAACCAACGAACTCGACCACACATGGAAGTTCATCCTTTAAATCCTTTGGGACGATGAACCACGCCTTGATCTTCTGACCCATGTATCCGCTGAACGTCACATCGTAAGTCCTCAGCAGTTTCAGATTGAAATCCACTTCTTCAAGAACTGGTGGTTCGAAGTGTTCCAGGCTCTCACTTATTGTCTCGCGCCAGAAAGCATCAAAGTCCAATTCCTCTTTCCTCTCGGGTAGGTATCGCCTCAACTGTTCCAGTGGCAAATCGTACTGCGCCACTCAGAATACCTCCGTTTCGCTGAAAAATCTCCTCAAAGTTGGGACCTTTCTCTCCTCGCCCACCAACTCCACCTCATCCGAGAACCTGATGTCGGCAGATGAAGCGCCCACCATGAACTTGTACACACCAGGCTCGACAACGAGCTCCATCCTTCTGTTGTAATAGGAAAGGACATCGGTATGTATCTTGAACTGCACCGTCTTCTTCTGACCGGGCTCGAGATGCACTCTCGCGAAACCTTTCAGTTCCTTCACGGGCCTTGTCACCGAACCGTATTCTCGACCAACGTACAGTTGAACGACTTCTTCCCCCTCTCTGTCTCCAACGTTCTTCACATCAACCTTCAGGACGATCTCGCCGGCTGTGGGGACTCGCTTGGATTCGATGTCAAAGTTCGAGTACTCGAACTTCGTGTAGGACAAACCGTGTCCAAACGGATAAAGCGGCTCGACCGATTCATCCACGTAGTCTTTGTGCCAGTGTGATCTGCCTCCGGAAGGTTTCACGTAGTGGAACACGGGAATCTGACCAGCGCTTCTTGGAAAACTGATCGGAAGCCTTCCAGAAGGGTTCACCCTGCCGAGCAAGACGTCCACGATCGCTTGTCCACCGGCTTCAGCCGGCAACCACGCTTCCAGTATTGCGTTCACCTTGTCCTCGACGCTTCCCAGCGCGTACGGTCTGCCGGTCAAAAGCACCAGCACGATGGGTTTGTGCGTCTTCGCAAGCTCCAGCAGCAATCTTTCCTGTAGACCGGGAAGCCTCAGATTCGCGCTGTCCCTCGACTCACCCGATGTACAGTCCTTCGTCAAACCAGACCTGTCACCCATCACGGCCACGATCACGTCACATTTCTCCGCCAGATTCACTGCTTCACGAATGGTGCTTTCGTCTCCTTCAAGCACACCGCAACCTTCCGCCCACTCAACATCGACACCTTCACTCTTCAACGCATCGTACACACTCATGACGCGCTGCAGTTCCTTGTTGACGATCTCCTCTAATCTCTTCAGATTGAAACTCGGTGCGTTGATCGATCCCAGATTGGCGGTGTCGAGCAACGCCCTTATGTGTGTGTAGTAAGAATAGTCGCCGAACATGTTCCGTACACTCTTCGCGTTCGGCCCCACCAATGCGACCTTGGTGTTCTTCTTCAAAGGAAGTATTCCATCGTTTTTCAGAAGAACGATCGATTTTCTCGCCACCTCCAATGCAAGATCATCGTGTTTTGGCAACGATGCACACGCTTCGACGTACGGTTGCTCGAACAGTCCGAGCTGGAACTTCATCAGTAATACCCTGTAGACCGCTTCATCTAGAGCACTTTCAGAAAGCTCACCCGCTTCAACGAGTTTCTTCAGTTCACAGTAACAATCTATCCTAGGAAGTTCTATATCGATACCTGCCTGGAGTGCCAATTTCGCTGCTTGGCCTTTGTCTTTCGCAATCCTGTGATAACTTCTCAAAACATCGACGGCAAAATAGTCGGAAACGACGATTCCCTTGAACCCCCACTCCTTCCTGAGCACATCGCTCAAGAGTTCCTCCGAGCAAGCGCACGGAACGCCGTCGATCTCACTGTAGGCGTTCATCACCGACAGGACGTTGGCGCACTTCACGGCGGCTTCGAATGGAAGCATGAAAACTTCGCGCAGTTCCCTGAAAGCGACGGTGCTCGGTGCCCAGTTCTTGCCACCCTCGGAGGCTCCATAAGCAACAAAGTGTTTCGTGGTCGCCACGACGCCGTTTTCCTGAATTCCCTCGATGTAAGCGACTCCCATGCGTGCCACGAGGTATGGTGACTCACCGAAGCTTTCTTCAGTCCTTCCCCACCTTGGGTCTCTCACCACGTCCACCACGGGCGCAAGCCCCTGATGTGCACCAACTTTCTTCATGTCGCTCCCGATGGCGCACGCCACGCGACGGACCAGATCTGGATCCCATGTACTCGCCATCGCTATGGGCTGGGGGAAATTCGTCGCTCCCAAGCCCATGTACCCTGCGAGACATTCTTCGTGAATCATCGCTGGAACGCCGAGTCTGGTCCTTTCAACCAGGTACCTTTGAATTTGGTTCACAAACTTGACGACCTCTGCTGGCTCCAGGTTCGTTGCCCCACCAGGCCTTGTTATCTGTCCTATGCCGTGCCTCAACAGTTCGTTCGCCCTCTCTTCAGAGAAGCGTCCTTCTTGGTCGAGCAACTCGTACCCCCAGACAGAGCCCAGCTGCATCATTTTTTCTTCCAAGGTCATTTTCGACAGCAAATCCCTCGCTCTGATCTCTGCCGGTAAATCCGATCTCTTGTAAAGTTCCACGTTACCACCCTCCTTCAACGGTACAGGAAACACTTCACCCTTACTCCGTCAACATCGTAGTGGATTGGCGATTCTCTCTTACAGATTTCCATTGCACTCGGGCACCTTCCGGCAAATTTGCAGCCTGTCCTCAGGTATTCCTCGTGCTCCTGTTCTGCGAGTAACACCTTCGAAGTCCAACGTTTTGAAGGATCCGGCTCCGGCACAGAATCTCTCAGCAGTCGCGTGTAAGGATGCTTAGGCTCCTGCAAGACTTTCTCCGCAGGACCGAGCTCGACGATCTCACCGCGGAACATTATCGCCATTCGATCGCTCACGTAGTACGCCGTGGCAAGATCGTGCGTTATGTAGAGAACGCTCAGGTCGAACTTCTCGCGCAGGTCCTTGAACAAGTTCACTATAGACATTCTGAGCGAAGCATCGACCATGGAAACGGGTTCGTCTGCGATGAGTAGACTTGGATTGGTCAGGAGCGCCCGGGCAATGGAGATTCTCTGAAGCTGACCTCCGGAGAACTCGCTTGGGTATTTCTCACAAAACTCCTCGTACGCCACGCCGACGGCCTCAAGTTTTTCCTTAACTATCCTCACAGCTTCTCTTTCTTCTTCCACGATTCCGAAGTTTCGAAGCGCCTCAAAGAAGTACCTATCTACCTTTCTCAGCGGATTGAAAGTGGAAAAAGGATTTTGAAAGATCGCCTGTATCTCTTTTCTCAGGCTGAATCTCTCGCTGGCCTTGATGTTGTCTATCCTGCGTCCCTTGTATTCAACGAGTCCTGCCGTGGGATGTTCGAAACCCAACAGGATCTTTGCGATCGTCGTTTTGCCGCAACCACTCTCACCCGCAAGCGTGAAGATCTCCGCCTTCTTTATCTCGAAAGACACATCGTTCACCGCGATTATCTTCGCCCGGGAAAAGATACCACCGATGGTGAACACCTTCGTCAGGTTCAGAACTCTCAGCAGTTCTGTCAAGCCTCATCCCTCCGCGAGCCAGCATGCAACCTTGTGCGATTCGCCCACGTTGAAGATCACAGGTTCTTCCTTCTCACACCTGGTCATCTTGAACGGGCAACGTGGATGAAACGCACATCCCTCAGGCAGGTTGAAGAGCGACGGAGGACTGCCTGGAGGACTCTCCCTCTTCGATCTGTCACCGAATCTCGGCAACGACTTGATGAGGTACTGCGTGTAAGGATGCCTCGGGTCCTCGAACAGTTCCTCAGTCCTTCCCTCCTCTATGATTTTTCCTGCATACATCACACTTAACATGTCCGATATGTTCGCATGCACCCCCATATCGTGCGTGACCAAAACGAGCGCGCTGCCCTGTCGTGACTGTATGTCCTTCAAAAGCTGAATGACGCCTCGTTGAGTTACCACGTCCAGCGCGGTCGTGGGCTCATCGGCGATGATGACCTTGGGTTTCAAGACGGTGGCGAGGGCGATGGTGACTCTCTGCCTCATGCCACCGGAAAGTTGGTGTGGATAGGCATCCAAGATCTTGAAAGGCAGGCCCAACTCTTTGAGGTGCTCCTTGGCCATCTCGTACGCTTCAATCTTGCTTCTCCCCTTCAAATGGCTCGAAATGAAGTCCCTGAAGGTGTCTTTTATCTTGAGCACGGGATTGAGCACGCTCATGGAGCCCTGGGGAACATAGGAAGCAAAGGACCATCTCAGTTTCTTTCTTTCTGACTCATCGATCGCGTAAAGATCGATGGCCCCCGTGCCGTTCAAATAGTACACCTTCCCATCGACCATTCTCAACGGTGGCTCGACCGCCGCGAAGAGGACCTTGAGGAGCGTGGTCTTGCCGCAACCACTCTCGCCAGCGATTCCATGCACCGAGCCTTCCAAAACGTCCAAACTCACTCCGTCCACAGCCCTGACGGTCCTCTGTCTTCCGAAGATCTCAAGAACGTAATACGCCTTGATTTTCTTCACTTCGATCAACGTCTTCATTCGCAACACCTCAGGCTCGACCTACTCTTTGAATTCTCATTCGCGGATCGAGGTATTCGCTGATGCTCACAGACATCAAATAGAGCGCGATGAACAAGAAGACGCTCGTGGTCACAGGCGTGAGGATCCACCACCAGTAACCCAACAGAATCGATTGGTAGTTGATGGCCCAGTACAACATCGTTCCGATCATGGGTGTTTCCAGATTCAAAACGCCGAGGATCGCCAAGACGATCTCCATGCCGATTGCCCAAGACATGTTACCGATGAGCGTGGCGAAGACGAGTGGAACCAGGAACGGCATATATTCCTTAAAAACTATGGCTAACGTTGAAGAACCCGAAAGGATGGCAGTGTAAGTGAAGTCCCTCTCACGCAAGCTCAACACCTGCGATCTTATCACTCTCGCATCCCATGCCCAACCGAACATTCCGAGCAACAGTCCCAGTCCCATCAGGTTCATCCTTCCCTTGACCATCACCGCGAACATGAGGATGATCAAAAGCAGAGGAATGATCAAGAAAGAATCGCTGAGGAACGTGAGAATCTTGTCAATCTTTCCACCCTTGTGCCCCGCCGTTAGACCAATGATGATGGCTATCACACGCGATACCATGCTGGCAATCAAAGACATCGTGAGAGAGTTACGCACAGCGAAAGTGAGCAACCAGAAGAGGTCTTGACCGGTAGAGGTCGTGCCGAGCACGTGTGGCCACTGAGGTGGAAGATCGCGTGGCACAACGTTCCACCTGTAGGGATCGTAAGGTGAAAAGAAGGACATCACAGATAGAACCAGAAGAATCAAACACACCGTGAACGCGAACCTGAATCTACCATCCTTTAGAAGATCTTTGAGTGTCCTCATTGTATCCACCTCATCTGTACCTGACCCTCGGATCGAAGATTGGATAGAGCAAATCTATCACGAGGATGCTCGTTGTGATCACGAAGATCGACATGGTCATTATGCCCATCAGTAGGTTGTAATCACCCGTGAAGATCGCATTGTAAAGCAACGTGCCCAAACCCGGGTAAGAGAAAACGATCTCCGTGATCAGCGCCCCGCTGAAGATCTGGCCCAACGAAAGTGCCAAACCAGTGATCTGTGGGAGCATCGCGTTCCTCATGACGTATCTACTCACGATTTTCGATTGGCTCAAGCCTCCGAGCCGCGCATAAGAGACGAAATCTTCGTTCTTCACGCTTTGAACAACGAGCTTCATGGCCTGAAACCAGAGAAAAACACCTATCAGTATCAAAGACATCGCCGGTAGAAAAGCATGCTTGAGCAGTATGAGAATGCTTCTAAGATCGAAACTTATCTTTCCTCCTATGAGAAACCCCCCACCCAGAGGAAAGATTGGAATCAAGTATGCGAAGAGTAAGAGCAACGACAAAGCCAGAACATAGTAAGGCATGGGTCTTATTACCATGGAGATCACGTCGAGGATTTTCGCCCAGCTTTTCTGAGGAAAATAACCCCCCAGGGCTCCCAAGACGTTACCCAAGATCCAGGAGACCACCGTGGTAGTCAACAACAACCCAAGCGTCCACGGTAAAGACTGTCTTATCAGCGATATGACGGGTACAGGAAATTGATAATAAGACGGTCCGAAATCTCCCCTCAACAACCTTCTCCAAAAACCCCAGTACTGTTCCCAAAGAGTACCCTTCAAGCCGTACAATTCTTTGAGTGTTTCTATCATGTAATTCAGCGTTTTCGGGTCCAAATAGGCTCCGGTCGAGGTGATTTGTCCGATCATCTGTTGGATGGGGTCTATGGGGAGCAACCTGGGAATGATGAAAACAATCGTGACTCCAACAACGATCACAAGAAAATAGATGATGATCCTCGGAAGGAAATAAGTTTTGAAGAATCTCAAAGCTCCGACCTCCTTTGAAAATGCTGGGGCGCGTGCACGCCCCAGCGTGGAGTTATTTCCTACCCGTTGGCTTCAAGAACGGGAGCATGTACTTGAAGTTTGGCCAGTGATGGTATGGCTGACAGTACATGTTCTCGGCACCGGGATAGTTCGTCCAGTAATATTCATCCCACGCCACGACACCAGGATAGTTGAAGGTTGGTATAGTTGGCATTTCCTTCACCAACAGCTTGAGACCTTCCAAGCCAACATTGATGATGCTCTCGGTGTCGTTCCAATCGGTGTCCTTGAGCTTAGCGATGACAGAGTCCATCTGTGGGTTGCTCCAACGTCCGTAGTTACCCCACGGTGCGTTCTCTCCTATGGGCACGAGGTACTGAGAGCTGAACGGGTCCAGCACTCTGAACAGGTCAGGGTGACCTCCCCACGGCTCCGCAGCGGGCCAGTCGGTCGTCACTTCGAACTCTCCACGTTGGCCCAACGTGGCCAGAGCGTCGCTCGTCATGACAGTGACATCGATACCGAACTTCTTCCAAGCCTGCGAAGCAGCGAAGCCATTTCTGTAACTTGGATGCGCGGGGTTCGTGGTCGTCAAGATCGTGATGGTCCAGGGCTTGCCGTTCGGTAACAGCCATTTGCCCGTCTTAGGATCTCTCTTGAAACCGTTCTTGATCAACAGTTTTTCCGCCACGTCCGGTGCATACTTGTACCAACCCGGTCCGAAGATCTTCTTGATCTCCTGTGGGTCCGTTGGAACGTTGTAACCCCTCTTTCTGGCATACTCGGCGAGCCTCTGTCCCGCGGTTGGATCGTACGGTTTGAACTTTTGCCCATCGCCAAGATCAAGTTCGAAGGATTTGAGCCATTCTTCGATGCGTGTGAAGTACCAATCGTAGTAAGCGCTCGTCAACGGTATGTGGATCGGACTCAGTGTCACGGCACCGTCGA
>JAPYWY010000007.1 GCA_028276125.1 Pseudothermotoga sp. | reverse complement strand
AAGAGAAGGAGGAACTGACGGAACATCTCAGACGGTTGAAAGCCGAATTCGAGAACTTCAAGAAGGACGCGCTTAGAGACAGAGAAATGATCCTCAAGAATGCGAACGAGTACCTTCTGACCAAACTCATCCCCGTGCTCGACGATCTCGAGCGTGCGTTCAGCGCTGTCGAACATGGAGCAACTTACGAGGATTTCTACAAGGGGATGAGGTTGATTTACAAGAAGCTTTGGAAACTGCTCAACGACGAGGGTCTTTTCAAGATAGAAGTCGGACAAAAGTTCGATCCGTTCGAGCACGAAGCCGTTGAAAGAATCGAGACTGAAGAGAAAGAAGAATACGACGTGCTTGAGGTCGTTGAGAGCGGCTACAAGTATCATTCCAAGGTTCTCAAACCAACCAAGGTGAAGGTGGCCGTGAAGCCTTCAAGGGGTGAAAACAGTGCCCAGACAGTATAAAGATTACTACGCGATCCTCGGTGTTCCGAGGGACGCATCCGAAGAAGAAATAAAGAAAGCGTACAAAAAGTTGATAAAGCAATGGCATCCCGACTTGCACCCAGAGAACAAGAAACAAGCCGAGGAGAAATTCAAGGAGATCCAGGAGGCCTACGAAGTGCTGAGTGATCCCCAGAAGCGGGCCATGTACGACAGGTTCGGTTACGTCGGGGAACACGAATTCTCACAGCAAACTTCGTCCACCACGTTCGAAGACATATTCAAGGATTTCGAAAGTTTCTTCGGTCGTGACGTCTTCGATATCTTCTTTGGCGATAGAGGTTCGGCTCAGGAAACCCAGAGAACAGCAAGGCGCAAAGTTGGTGAAGATATCAGTGTAACGATTGAGATTGATTTCGCAGAATCGCTCTCCGGTAAACAAATGCCCATAGAGTACGACAGGTACGAAGTGTGTGAACACTGCCACGGCGAGGGGATCGAACCTGGTAGTGGTTATCAAACTTGTCCCAGATGCCACGGTTCGGGGATGCTGAGAGAGGAGAGGAGGAGCATCTTTGGTATCTTCGTGAGTACGAGAACCTGTCCCACATGTGGCGGCACGGGTCGCGTGGTCAAAGAGAGATGCCACGTTTGTGGCGGTGCTGGTAGGTTGAAGAAGAGGGTCAGAACCGTGGTGAACATACCCGCAGGCGTCACGGACGGAACCAGGCTCAAGGTAGAGGGTGGGGGTAACGCGGGTTACGATGGAGGAGCTTACGGTGATCTTTACGTCATCGTCCGTGTGAGACCAGACAGGAGGTTCAAACGTCAAGATGACGACATATACACCGAGATCACGATAGACTACTTGCAAGCCATCCTTGGAACGACGGTGCGCATAGACTTGCCAGACGGAGGTTCCACGATGCTGAGAATACCTGCCGGTACACAACCCGGAACAGTGTTCAGGCTCAAGGGCGAAGGTGCGCCATCTTTGAGAACGGCGAAGCGTGGCGATCTTTACGTCACGGTGAACGTGAGAATACCTGAACAGCTCTCCGCGAAGGAAGCACAATTGTTGAAGGAGATAGCAAGGGAAAAGGGTATAGACGTTTCTTGACTTTCTTGGGCAATTTTTGGCGAAATCTGACGGCTGTGGACATTTATACTCCGCAAAGGCGGAGTTTTTTCTTTTTTCCCTTTTACAACGAGACGAGAACATGATAAAATAGTTTGTGAAAATTTCAAGAAGGGGGCGAGAACGTGACCCGCGAAGAACTCGAGATTTTCCTCTCACAGAACCCCACCATCCAGCAGGCCAAGGCTCTCGCGAGGAAACTCGGTTTGAAGGTCAAGAAACGAATGAAGAAAAACGAAGTCTTCAAACTCCTTGAAGATTTTGCAAAGTCGCTGGCTTCCGAGAAGAAACATGAACCCGTTCAACCACGAGAGGCTCGTGAAAACGAGTTGCCTCAATCATACGGTTCTGACAAACTCGTGTTGCTGTCGGTGAATCCCAACCTTGTTTATGCGTACTGGGATCTTTCGGATGAAACTCTCTCAAAACTCTCAAGACAGAAAGAAGTGGTGTTGCGACTCTACGACGTGACCTACGTAGTGTTCGATGGAACTAACGCCCACAGAATCTTCGAAGCAGGCGTCCACCTTTCGATGACGAGGAATTATTACTTTCATGTTCCGATGGCGAACGCGGATTACGTCGCTGAGCTTGGTTTCAAAGTGGAAGGAAACTTTGTTCCCGTCCTCAGGTCCAACGTTGCACACACACCTTCGAACACGCCTTCAACTTCCGTCCGTCAAAGGTGGTGCATCAAGGGTAAGCGCACCGTGAGGGTCGGTGAACCTCCTTTGAAGCCCATCGAGCGAATACATATTTCTTCACAGCTGGAGAGTGGTAGGCCGTGAACGGATACTTCGTGCTCGTGTTGCACACGCATCTTCCGTACGTGAACCATCCGAATCACGAACTTTATTTGGAAGAGAGATGGTACGTGGAAGCTGTCTTAGAATCCTACGTGCCGTTGCTCATGATGTTCGATCGACTTCAGGAGAAGAAGGTTCCGTTCAAGGTCACAATATCGCTCAGTCCGCCTCTGCTCGAGATGTTCAGAAACGCAACACTCACCGAGAAGGTGAAGAATTACGCACAGCGACTCGTTGAACTGTGCGAGAAAGAAATGACGAGAGCGAGCACACAACAAGAGAGGGACCTCGCAAGGTTCTACAGAGAAAGGTTCTTGGGGTGTCTGAATTATCTCAGTTCGGTGAATGGTAATTTAGCGAACGGTTTCAGAAGGCATGCCCAATTGGGTAACGTTCAGCTGATAACCTGCAACGCGACGCATGGTTTTCTACCATTGATGCGTCATCAACCGTTCGCGGTCGATGCTCAAATCAAAGTTGGTGTAGAGACATTCAAACGTCATTTCGATTTTGAGCCCAAAGGTATGTGGCTGGCCGAGTGCGGTTACTACTCGGGGTTGGATGAATTGCTGAAGAAGTACGACGTGGAGTTCTTCTTCGTTGACTCGCATGCTCTTTGGTATGCAGACGAGAAACCGTACTTCGACGTGTACAGGCCAATAATGACCCCTTCTGGCGTGTTCGCATTCGCAAGAGATCCAGAGTCGAGCGAGCAGGTGTGGAGTGCCACGACGGGTTATCCTGGTGATGGCAGGTACAGAGAATTCTACAGGGATCTCGGATTCGATAGGGATTACGAGTATATAAAACCTTACATAGATAAGAGCGGCGTGCGGGTGAACGTGGGCGTAAAGTATCACAGGATCACCTCGAGGGAGACTCCGCTTGACAAAAAGGAATTGTACAACCGTGAAGAGGCACTCTTCGCTGCTAACGAACATGCCCTGGATTTCCTGAACAAGAAGCTGATCCAGATAAACAAGTTGACCAGCGTGTTCAATCAGCCTCCTGTCATCGTGGCACCGTTCGACACGGAACTCTTCGGACATTGGTGGTTCGAAGGACCAGAATTCCTCGAAAACTTTTTCATCGAAGCTTCAAAATGCAAGCAGATCAAGTTCGCAACACCGTCCGAGATCATAGAAAAGTTCGACAGTTTCCAGATTGTCACACCGGCGGATTCCTCTTGGGGCAACGGTGGTTACTTCGATACCTGGTTGAACGGTAAAAACGATTGGATTCAGTTGCACTTGGTTGAAATCAGAGACAGGATGAAAAAGCTTGCCGAGACATATGTTGAAGAGAAAGATCTGTTGAAGGTGAGGGTTCTCAACCAGATGCTGAGAGAGTTGCTCTTGGCCGAGTCCAGTGACTGGCCCTTCATCATGACCACAGGTACCAACGTTCAGTACGCAGTTAACAGAATCAAAACTCATGTGAAACGCTTTTTAGACCTTGAGACTCAACTTGTGAAGGATAATATAGATGGAGAATTCCTCGCAAGGCTTGAGCAAGAAGACGACGTTTTTCCGTGGATTGATTATCGATCGTACGCAGCTTTTCAAACCGGGAAGGAGGGATAAGGTGCCCACAAAATATTTCGAAATCAGGTGGCATTCGAGGGCCGGTCAGGGTGCCAAGAGCGCGGCTCAGTTGGTGGCAGAGACGGTGCTCGAGGAAGGTAAGTACGCTCAGGCTTTCCCAGAGTACGGTGCAGAAAGATCTGGAGCCCCCATGAGGGCGTTCAACAGAATCAGTGAGGGTAGGATCAGAGTCCACCATTCGGTTGAGAATCCAGATGTGGTCGTGGTCATCGATGACACCCTGCTCTCACCAAGCATAGTTTCGGGCTTGAAAGAAGACGGAGTTCTCATCGTCAACACGAAGCACTCCATGGATTACGTGAGGAAGAAAACGAACTTCAGCAAAAGAGTATGCATCGTGAACGCCACAGACATAGCGCTGCAGGAAATCAAGAGGGGCGTTCCCAACACGGTCATGATCGGTACGCTCGCGCGAGTCACAGGATTGGTGAACCTCGAGGTGGTGGAAAGGAAGATCAGAGAAATGTTCGAGCGAAAGCTTCCAGAGGAGATGATCCAAGCGAACATCAGGGCGCTCAGACGCGGTTACGAGGAGGTGCAGTGCAGTGGCTGAGCTCAAGAAGTGGTATGAGTTGCCTATAGCGGGCTTGATAGTGGAGCCGGGAACTGCGCGAAAGTACAGAACCGGTGATTGGCGTGTCAAGAGGCCCATCTACGATAGATCCAAATGCATCGATTGCATGTTCTGTTGGTTCTACTGTCCTGATCAAGCGATCATCCAAGAGAACGGTGTCATGAAAGGGATCGATTACTTCTACTGCAAAGGTTGTGGCGTGTGTGCGAACGTCTGTCCAAAGTCTGCCATCGAGATGCGCCCAGAGACAGAGTTCGTAGGAAAGGAGGACTGAGCGATGGCAAAAAAGAATCTAATGGCCATAACGGGCGCAGAAGCAGCGGCTTACGCGATGAAGCAGATAGAACCAGACGTCGTTGCGGCCTACCCAATCACCCCTCAAACGCCCATCGTGGAATACTTCGCCAAGTACGTTGCCGATGGTGAAGTTCGGACGGAAATGATACCTGTTGAGAGCGAACATTCTGCGATGAGTGCGGTTGTCGGTGCTGCCGCTGCTGGCGCGAGGGCAATGACGGCGACGAGTGCTCAGGGACTTGCTCTCATGAGTGAGATAGTCTACATAGCGTCTTCCTTGAGACTGCCCATCGTCATGGGTCTCGTGAACAGGGCACTCAGCGCACCCATAAACATACACTGCGACCACAGTGACGCTATGATGGTGAGAGATTCGGGTTGGATCCAGCTTTTCTGCGAAGATGCGCAGGAGGTTTACGATCTGACGATACTCGCGGTTCGTCTCGCTGAACACGAAGATGTGAGGCTACCGGTCATGGTGAATCAGGACGGCTTCATCATTTCGCACGGAGTTGAGCCCGTTGAAGTCCTGCCGGATGATGTGGTCAAGAAATTCGTTGGCGAATTGAAACCCATCTATCCGCTGCTCGATACCGATCATCCTGTGACTTACGGAGCGCTTGACTTGTATGACTACTACTTCGAGCACAAAAGGCAGCAAATAGAGGCAATGAAACACGCTTACAAGGTGTTTCCACAGATAGCCGAGGAGTTCTACAAGATCAGCGGTCGGAAGTACGATTACGTTGAACCGTACAGGATGGAAGACGCCGAATACGTCATGGTCGCCCTGGGATCCTCCAACGGGACTATCAAGGACGTTGTTGACGAGTTGAGGGGCGAAGGGAAAAAGGTTGGACTTCTAAAAATACGGATGTTCAGACCTTTCCCGAAAGCAGAAATTCAGAGGTATCTGACGGCGCGTAAAGCAGTTGTAGTGCTCGACAGAGCCGCATCGTTCGGGGCCGAAGCGCCTCTCTATGAAGCTGTGAAGTCCGCCCTTTACGAAGTCGCCGTGAGGCCGTTGATGGGATCGTTCGTGTACGGTCTTGGAGGAAGAGACCTCAAGCCTGAGCACGTCGAATATGCGTTCAAGAGGGCCATGGCACTCGATCTGGTTGCTGACAAGGAAGAGTACCTCGGTCTGAGAGAGTGAGGAGGTGGCGACATGCCTTTGACGATGAAGAAACTGGCAGAGATTTTCACAAATAGAGAAACGGGTTTGACACAAGGGCACAGGATGTGTCCAGGATGTGTTGCACCGATGACGGTGAAAATGGTACTCATGGTCGCCAAAGCTTTGGGTTATGAGCCGGTCATAGGTTTCGCCACAGGCTGTATGGAGGTTTCCTCGACCATCTTTCCTTACACTTCTTGGAGTGTTCCTTACATACACAACGCGTTCGAGAACGTTGCGGCCACCATTAGCGGTGTGGAGACAGCTTACAGGGCGTTGAAGAAGGCCGGAAAGGTCCCTTCGGACAAGAAGTACGCGTTCATCGCCTTCGGCGGAGACGGCGGCACGTACGATATAGGTCTGCAATCGCTCTCTGGTGCATTGGAAAGAGGGCACAAGATGTTGTACGTTCTGTACGACAACGAAGGTTACATGAACACGGGTAACCAGCGCTCGGGGTCCACACCTCCCGGCGCCGACACTACAACGGCGCCCGTTGGTAAGGCCGTCGCAGGTAAACTTCAGCTGAAGAAGAACATCGTTGAAATAGTGGCCGCACACGAGAATGTGTACGCCGCCACCGTTACACCTGGAGAACCCATGGACTTCATAAACAAAGTGGAGAAAGCCTTGCAGTTCGACGGGCCTGCCTTCATAGCTTCTCTCAGCCCATGTGTGAGGTACTGGAGAATAGACGAGAACAAATCTGTTGATATAACGAAGCTCGCGGTTCAGACCAAATACTGGCCTTTGTACGAGGTTGAGAGAGGTGTTTACAGAGTTACCAGAAAACCCACGAGCTTCAAACCGGTTGCCGAATTCGTCAAAGCGCAGGGTAGGTTTAGGCTCTTGCTACAGAGACCAGACGCCGAACAAATAATAAGCGAACTTCAGAACTACGTTGACAGACGTTGGGAAAGGTTGCTTGCGTTCGAGGAGGCCACGAAGAACAAGCCAGTGAGATGACGGTCCCACCGAAGGCAGGTGGTGAGCCGTGCGTGCATTGCTTTTGATCGATCTGCAGAGAGACTTTGTAGAACCGGGTGGAGCACTGTACTTTCCAGGTGCGGAGGGTGTGCTCCCACCCGTTTTGAGTCTGGTCGAAGAATACAAACGGCATAATTTGCCCATCATCACGACCCAAGATTGGCATGAGGAAGACGATGCCGAATTCCAAATCTGGCCCAAGCATTGTGTTAAAAACAGCAGTGGCGCGGAGCTCGTAAAGGTTTTGAAGGAATCCCTTTCTGGTTACACGAAGCATGTATCTATACACAAGACTCGTTACAGTGCGTTCTATGGAACGAACTTTGAAAAAATAATCGAGTCTTACGGGATAGACGAGGTCGAAGTCTGCGGAGTCGTGACGCACATATGTGTTCTCTTCACGGTGGAGGAACTGAGGAACAGGGGTGTCAAAACGATCGTCCGAAAAGACGGTGTTGCCTCTTACGACAAAGATCTTCATGTGTGTGCCCTGAGGTTGATGCACGAGATCCTGCGGGCCGAGGTGATTTGATTGAGAAAAAGAAGACTCGATCCCAAGGTTTTCAAGGTCCCTATAGACAGGATTCGAGGCAATTATTATTCCGACATATACTTTGCCAGGTACGTGGAGGTCCTCAAGAAGGACAACAGGCACCCCATCGTTCTGTATCAGTTCTTCCCAAGGAAAGATTGCGTTGTTGCGGGATTAGATGAGGCACTCGCTATACTGAGGTTTGCCACAGGTTATTACAAGGACGAAGAAAAGGCCAAGGAGTTGTTCAAAGAGATCCTGGGTTTGGACAGGATGATCCAAGCCGCCGCGGTCGATATGGATACGGATGCGGTGATCGCTTACACGAAGAAGAAATGGGATCTGAGACTCAAACTCGACAGCCTCTGGATCGACAAGTGGGAAGAAATAGAAATCCGCGCCCTCTACGACGGTGACGAAGCCAAAGAATGGGAACCGATCATGGTCATAGAGGGTGACCCAACGTATTTTGGTTATCTGGAAACGGTCTTGCTCGGGGTCATAGCGCGTGCTACGAGTACGGCCACAGCAGTGAGAGAAGTGGTGAAAGCCGCACGTGGAAAACCCGTCCTGTACTTCAGCGCTCGGTTCGACCATTACTGGGTACAGGCCACCGACGGCTACGCCGCACTCTGTGGAGGCGCTTTCGGTGTTTCTACGGATGCGAACGCGGATTATTGGGGCGTGGAATCCATGGGCACGATGCCACACGCGCTCATAGCTGCTTACGATGGAAGCACGGAAGCAGCCGCCATAGCTTTCGACAAGCACATGCCCGAGAACGTCAGGCGGATCGTGCTCGTGGACTGGGACAACGACGTGATAGGCACAACCTTCAGAGTTGTGAAGGCCTTCTACGAGTATCACATGAAGAGGCCGTTCAAACTCGGTGAGACGGACCCATCGCCCATAATTGGAGAGGGTAAGGGGAAGATTTGGGGCGTCAGGTTCGATACATCCGGAAACATGAGGGATGTTTCGGTCGTGCCGAGGGACGAATCTTCACTGGGTGTATGCCCCGAATTGGTCTGGCGCGCACGCCAGGAGTTCGACAGGGTGGGCTTGAAAGACTTAAAGATCGTCGTTTCCGGTGGATTCGATGCGAAGAAGATAGAGCTTTTTGAGCTACTCAACGTTCCTGCAGATGTTTACGCAGTCGGTTCGAAACTGTTGAGGCAAAAGGTGGACATCACGGCGGACGTGGTGGAAGTCAACGGTAAACCTTGTGCGAAGGCCGGTAGGTTCAAACGGGATCTATCTCGTCTTGAACCGGTACCGAAACGTTATTGGGAGGAGGTGCGAACATGACAGAGAAGGGTACGTGGCTTGTGAAAAAGGGTTTCGCTGAAATGTTCAAGGGTGGCGTGATCATGGACGTCACCAATGCAGAGCAGGCGAAGATAGCCGAAGAAGCCGGTGCGGTCGCGGTCATGGCATTGGAGCGCGTTCCTGCCGATATAAGGAAGGCTGGCGGAGTCGCAAGAATGGCAAGCATAGCGAAGATAAAGGAGATCATGGATGCTGTGAGCATACCCGTCATGGCGAAGGTGAGAATCGGGCACATCGCGGAGGCGAGGATCCTCGAAGCACTCGGCGTGGATTTCATCGATGAATCGGAGGTTCTCACACCCGCTGATGATAGGTTCCACATCAACAAACACGAGTTCAAGGTTCCATTCGTTTGCGGTGCCAGAGACCTCGGAGAAGCTCTGAGAAGGATTGCGGAAGGCGCTGCCATGATCAGGACGAAAGGTGAGGCAGGCACTGGGAACGTAGTTGAAGCTGTGAAACACATGAGAAGAGTGATGGACGAGATCAGGCGTGTTCAAACCATGGCGGACGAAGAGCTCGTGAGCTATGCTAAGGAAATAGGAGCGCCCGTGGAACTGGTCAGGGAAGTAAAAAGGCTTGGACGTCTGCCTGTGGTGAACTTTGCAGCCGGTGGTGTCGCAACGCCAGCCGACGCAGCACTCATGATGATGCTCGGTGCAGACGGTGTCTTTGTTGGTTCTGGCATATTCAAATCCAAGGAACCCGCAAAGATGGCGCGAGCGATGGTCCTTGCTGTGACGTATTGGAACGATCCAGAGATGTTGTTGAAGATCTCAGAAGACATAGGTGAACCCATGCCGGGTTTGGAGATAGGAACTCTCGAAGTACACATGCAGGAGAGAGGGTGGTAAAGGTTGCTCATTGGCGTGCTCGCACTGCAAGGAGATTTCAGAGAACACATTTGGGCGTTACAGAGGCTCGGTGTTGAGGCATTCGCTGTAAAAACTGTCTCCGACCTGGAGAAGGTCGATGGTCTGATCATACCGGGTGGTGAATCCACAAGCATCGGCAGGATCGCACAAGTGACTGGTGTTGGAGAAAAGATAGTTCAGCTCGCGAAGGAAGGTCTTCCCATATATGGAACCTGTGCCGGTATGATCTTGTTGGCGAAGAGGATCGTGGATCATCCTGAGCAGTACAGTTTCAGATTGATGGATATCGTTGTTCAACGGAATGCATACGGAAGACAGATAGAAAGTTTTGAAGTGTACCTCGATGTTGCGAGACTCGGTAAGGTGAAAGCTGTCTTCATCAGGGCTCCGAAGATAGTGGAACTGGGCAAAGGTGTTGAAGTTTTGGCAAGTTACGAGAACACACCCGTCTTGGTCCAGCAAGGCAAGCTGCTCGCGAGTTCCTTCCATCCGGAGCTCACGGACGATCTGAGGATACACGAATACTTCGTCAAGATGGTAGCTGATCGTCATGAGAGTGTACGTTGAGCTTTCGGACAAAGACACCTTTGAAAAGCTTTGTTCGGCGATCTCTTTGAGCGGTGGAGTGGTCGTTGCACGCCAGATCGACGCAGATTTGTTCGTTGGTGAAAAGATTCATCCTTTCCTCGACACCGTGCTCGTCTCGAACGAGGTACCAGAGGATCTCAACGGCTTGGTAGATGTCTTGCTGCCATCACGGTCGCTCGAATACTATTTGCTCAAGTTCCGAATGATCTTCTACGGCTTGGCTTACGGAGTGAGTTTGGAAAACTTTCTGAACGAGGAGATCTACAAATCTCACAGGTACAACTTTTCCCTGAGTGTCCTCATGGCTCGGTTGATGAATTTCGATGTTCAGTTTTTGCAAAGAGTCTACAACGTGTTCAAGGCTCAAGCACGTGAATCAGATAAGCTTTTTCTTCACAACAACTCGATAATTACAGTCCTTCCTCACACGACCTTGGATGGTGCGAGAATCTTTGCCAAGAGAATACTGAGAAGATCCAAGTCCATAAACTGTGGCGGCAAGACTCCAGAGATCGTCGTTTCCATCGCTCAAGCTTCGGGCGAAGACGAAGCGGTCGATTTGCTCTACAAGCTCGAGTACACCATCGAAAGAGCGATCCAATATGGACAAAGAATCATAGTTGCTTGAGAAGAAGGGGGGCGTGTGCCCCCTTCATATTTTCAATTCCTCAAAGAGCTTTTGTAGTAATTCCTTCGCCACCCTCGATTGTGCTTCGATCGTTGATGCACCGATGTGCGGTGTCGCGACCACGTTGGGAAGCTGTAACAGTTTTTTCCTCAGCTCGTCGTTAGGTGGTTCAACTTCAAAGACGTCCAGTGCGGCTGCGTAAACCTTTCGAGCGACGAGTGCTTCGTAGAGTGCCGCTTCGTCTATGACCCCACCACGTGATGCGTTCACTATGATGACGCCATCCTTCATCTTCGCTATCGCGTCGGCGTTTATCAAATGCTTGGTCTCCTTCGTCAGAGGAACGTGTAGAGTGATGAAATCAGAAACGGCGTAGAGTTCATCCAAATTGGTAAGTTTGACTCCTTCGAAGTGTTTCACGTACGGATCATAAGCCACGACATTCATTCCAAAAGCGATGGCCCGCTTCGCGACTTCTTTACCAATCGTTCCAAGCCCTATGATACCCAGCGTCTTGTTGAACAGCTCGACTCCCTCAAGTTCTTTCTTCGTCCACAGACCGTTCTTCAGATCCACCGTTCCCTTGGCGATGTGCCTTGCGGCCGAGAGCATCAAACCGAACGTGAGTTCGGCCACCGATATCGCGCTCGCGCCGGGTGTGTTCAGTACTTTTATTCCTTTCCTCTGCGCAGCTTCGACGTCTATGTTGTCTAAGCCCACACCCGCTCTGCAGATCAGCCTGAGCTTGGTGCCTCTCTCTATCAACTCGGAGGTTACCTTCGTTGCACTTCTGACTATGAGAACTTCGATCTCTGGCATGACGGCGAGGAGTTTGTCCTTGTCGAAATGTTCGCACGTGACCTCGAGCTGTGGTTTCGATTTGAGAACCTCCATGGCTTCCTTTTCCAGAGGATCGTTCACGTGTACCCTTATCATCCAGCAACACCCTCTTTATGGAACGTTTCCATGGCGGCCTTGACTCCTTCACCGAACCTCACCGGATAACCCAGCTCGTGCAGAGTGAACTCCAGAGCGCTGATGGCCGCTATCGTATCGAACAGAGACACATAGCCAAGGTGCGCAATCCTGAAGATGGTGTTCGAAATCTTGCCTTGACCACCCGCTATGGTCACACCGTACTTGTCCCTCATGATCTTGGTGATCTTTTTACCGTCCAGGCCTGCTGGGACTTTGACAGCGGTACACACGTTCCCGGGCCTTTTCGAGAACAGTTCCAAACCGAGCGCTTTCACAGCGTTTCGCGTTGCTTCACCCAAGATCCTGTGCCTTTCCCAAATGTTTTCTATTCCCTCTTCTTTGAGCATCTTTATGCTCTGATTCAACATGTAGATCATGTTGACTGCCGGTGTCCAAGGGTTGTCCGGATAGTTCTCCTCGTAGTATCTCAAGTCGAAGTAATACCTTGGACACTTGTTGTTTTTAACGATTTCCCAAGCTTTCTTGCTGAGCGTGATGAATGCCAGACCCGGTGGCATCATGATCCCTTTCTGTGAACCGGCCACCACAACGTCGACGCCCCATTCGTCCATCTTCAAAGGCTCGGCCAGCAAGCCACTGACCTCGTCGGTCACGAGTACTCTGTCTGTATTCTTCGTGATCTGTGCTATGGCTTGTAGGTCGATCACCGTTCCGGTGGAGGTCTCACTGTGTGTCGTGAATATCACCCTCGCGTCTGGATGTTCTTTCATAGCCTTCTCGATCTGTTCAGGTGTCACAGCTTCTCCCCATTCGATGGCTATTTCGACGACGTTGATCCCATAGGCTTCGCAGATCTCCTTCCAGCGTTCTCCAAACTTTCCTGACACGACGACTATGGCCTTTTCACCGGGATTGACCAAGTTCGTCACAGCAGCCTCCATCGCGCCCGTTCCCGAGGAAACGAACGCGTAGACACGGTTGGACGTTTGGAACAGGTAGCGCGCCTCGTCCAGCGTTTTTTCCATGATCTCGAGGAATTGAGGAGTTCTGTGATGTATGGTTTCCTTTGCTCCTGCGAGCAACACATCCACTGGCACCGGTGTCGGACCGGGTGCCATTATGTAGTGTTTCTTCAGTTTGAACATGCGCATCCCCCCAGCTCAGAGTTCTCAGACACAATTAGTGTACCATCCCTTGTGACAATCTCTTTGGTTTTTCTTTAGCAAGAAGTTGCGTGCAACAGTTTGCATTACGCAGAATATTGCAAGAACCGTTTTTCCTCTTGTGATCGAGCAAAGGTTTACTGAGATCGTGTGGCACGGATTTGATATCATCTTTTGGGGTGAAGAGAGTGGAGTTTCGCTTTTCCATGACCGCACAGAGACTGAAGTCATCAATGATCAGGGAACTGCTCAAGTATGCGAACGTGCCCGGAGCGGTTTCGTTCGGGGGTGGTACTCCGGACCCTGAAACTTTCCCAAGACACGAGCTCGCAGAACTTGCCAGGGAAGTGATCGAGAAAGAGTACAAATATACCCTTCAGTACGCCACCACCGAGGGTGATCCCGAGCTGATAAAACAGATCCTGATTCTGTTGAAGAGAGTCTACAACCTTGAGGGACTCTTGCCCGAAAACGTGCTCATAACCGTTGGTTCGCAGCAGGCGCTCGAGTTGGTGGGTAAAGTCTTGCTCGATCCCGGAGATTACGTGATCGTGGGTGATCCGGAGTATCTCGGTGCGCTGAGCGCTTTCAGAATGAGAGATGCGAGATTCTTGGTTGTCAAGTTTGAAAAGGATGGTCCAGATCTGAACCAAGTGGAGGACCATCTGAAACGTGCGCAGAGAGAAAGCGAACTGTCGAGGGTGAAATTCATCTACGTCGTTTCGAACTTTCAAAACCCATCTGGAATAACCACTTCTCTGGAGAAAAGGAAGGGTTTGGTTGAGCTTGCAGAAAGGTACAACGTTTTGATCGTTGAAGATGACCCCTACGGTGTTCTGAGGTTCCGAGGAGAACAACTGCCATCGATCATGAATTTCGGAGGCACCGACAGAGTTGTTCTGCTCAACACCTTCAGCAAGATACTCTGCCCAGGTTTGAGGATAGGCGTAGTGGTGGCAGACAGGCAGATCGTCAGAAAGATGGTTTTAGCGAAACAGGGGACCGATCTCTGCAGTCCCTCTTTGACTATGAGACTCACCGCGCGTTACTTGGAAAGATACGACGTGCTGGAACAGATAAAACCTGCGATAGAACTCTACAGAAAGAAGAAAGAGACCATGATAGAGGCGCTCAAAGAAGAGTTTTCCGACGTGATTGATGCTCAGTGGACCGATCCGGACGGAGGTCTCTTCGTTTGGACCACGCTACCCGACGTTGACACGATGGAGATGTTCAAATATGCTGAACAGAGAAAAGTCTTCTACATTCCAGGTGAAGCCTTCAAGCCCTACGAGGAACCTTCGAGCTCGATGCGCATGTCCTTCTGTCTGCCAAGCTTCGAGCAAATAAGGGAAGGTGTTCACAGGTTGAAACGGGCTTATCTGGATTACGTTGAGGCCAGGGGGTTGAAGTGTAAATGAAGATCTTGGTCATAAATCCAGGTTCAACGTCTACGAAAGTGGCTATCTACGAGGACGAACGGTGTATTCTCTCGGAGAAGTTCGAGCACAACCCTGAAGAGCTCGCGAAGTGTGAAACGTTGATGGACCAGGAACCGTTGAGAAGAAAACACATCCTGTCCGCTTTGGAAAGGGCAGGTTTCAAGATCGAGGACTTCGATGCGATCGCCGCGAGGGGCGGTATTCTCCCCCCTCTCGAGAGTGGAACCTACGTCGTTGATGAGCACATGGTGAACTACTTGAAGCACGAATCACCCGTGAAGCACGTTTCAAACCTTGCCTGTGTGATTGCGCACGAACTGGCTAACGGGAAAATTCCTGTCTACACCACCGATCCTGTTTCAGTCGACGAAATGGTGCCTGAAGCGAGGTTTTCTGGCATTCCCGAGATAGAAAGGAAGAGCCTGTCACACGCACTGAACATAAGAATCGTGTGCAGAAAAGTGGCAGCAGAAATCGGCAAGACCTTCGAGGAACTGAACGCCGTTGTGGCACATTTGGGCGGTGGGATATCCGTTGCCGCAGTGCGGAACGGAAAAATCATAGACGTCAACAATGCCAACGACGAAGGACCGTTCAGTCCCGAACGAACCGGAGAACTTCCCGTGGGTGATGTTGTTCGCATGTGCTTCAGTGGAAAGTACACGAAGGATGAGCTGAAGAAGAAATTCGTCGGTCGTGGAGGACTCGTTGCGTATCTCGGTACGAACGATCTGAGAAAGGCACTCGAGATGGCGAAAAGAGATCGTCATGCTTCGCTCGTTGTCAAAGCCATGGCCTACCAGATTGCGAAGGAAATAGGAGGCATGTGTGCGGTGCTGAAAGGAAGAGTGGATGCGATCATTCTCACCGGCGGCATGGCACACAGCAACGAGTTCGTGGAGATGATAAAAGAACACGTCTACAAATTTGCGCCCATTTTCGTTTTGCCTGGCGAGTTTGAGATGGAAGCGCTGGCTTTGGGAGCTCTCAGGGTTCTGAGGGGTGAAGAGAAGGCGAAGTTCTGGGGTGGTCCGAATGGATAGACTCAGGTTTCTCGTGGAAAGAACGCGCGGTCTGAGAAAGAAGATAGTTGTCGCCGGTTCTGACGACGACGTGGTGCTGAGTGCTCTGAAGATGGCAATAGAACACGACATCGTCGAGCCAGTCCTCGTTGGTCCTGAGGGCGAGACGAGGGAACTCGCTGCGAAAGTTGGTTTGAACTTGGATCGCTGTGAATTGATGAATTGCCAAAAGGACCAGAGTGCAAGATTGGCCGTCGAAATAGCATCGAAGCGTGGAGAACTCTTGATGAAAGGCTCCGTCAAGACAGGCGATCTGATGAAGGTTGTGCTCGAAGATCAGTACAACCTAAAGACTGGTTCGACCATCACGATGGTGAGTGTCTTCGATGTTCCGACGTACCACAAGTTGTTGGCGATCAGCGATGCTGGCATGATCATCGCACCAACTTTGGAACAGAAGATCGACATGATCAGCGCCTCGGTCAAGCTCATGAGAAAGCTCGGCGTCGAAAGACCAAAGGTCGCCATCGTGGGTGCCATAGAGGTGCCAAACACGAAGATGCCCGCCACTTTGGACGCGGCAGTCTTGAGCAAGATGAACGATCGTGGGCAGATAAAGGACTGCGTCGTGGATGGACCGTTCGCTCTGGACAACGCGATCTCGAAAGAAGCGGCCAAGCATAAGAAAATCGAGAGTGTCGTGGCAGGTGATGCTGACATACTCATCATGCCAGACATTGAAGCTGGCAACGTTCTTTACAAGGCTTTGGTGTTCTTTGCGAACGCAACCGTTGCATCCGTGATCTTGGGAGCGAAGATCCCGATCGTTCTGACATCAAGGGCAGATTCGGACAAAACCAAGCTTTACTCCATAGCGCTCGCTGCGAGTCTTTCTTGAAGAGGTGTGAGAGATGTTCAGAATCTTGGTGATCAATCCCGGTTCGACTTCGACGAAGCTTGCGATATTCGAGGATGAAGAATGCAAAGTTTCTCAAACGATCTACCACGACGCCAGTGGGCTTTCAAAATATGCTCATCTGTTCGATCAGTACGACTTTCGCAAGAAGGCGCTTTTGGAGTTCCTCGAAAAGTCTGGCTACAAGCCGAACGATTTCTCGGCTGTGGTTGGTCGCGGAGGATTGATCAGGCCCATTCCTTCGGGTACGTACGAAGTGGATGAAACGATGCTCGAAGAACTCAGACAGGCCAAGTACGGTGAACACGCTTCGAACCTTGGAGCTGTGTTGGCACACGAAATAGCGAAACTGGCTGGTGTGAAGGCTTACATCGTTGATCCTGTGGTGGTCGACGAGATGTGGGACGTCGCAAGACTGTCGGGTCATCCAGAACTCGAGAGGAAATCGATCTTCCACGCGCTTAATCAGAAGGCTGTGGCTCGCCGTGCCGCGGCTGAACTTGGAAAAAGATACGAGGATGTCAACTTGATCGTCGTTCACATGGGTGGTGGCATATCCATCGGGGCACACATGAAAGGCAGAGTGGTCGACGTGAACAACGCATTGGACGGAGATGGTCCTTTCACGCCAGAGCGCAGTGGGACGTTGCCTCTCACCCAACTCATAGACCTCTGTTTCAGTGGCAAATACACTAAAGAGTGG
>JAPYWY010000203.1 GCA_028276125.1 Pseudothermotoga sp. | reverse complement strand
AACGCATAAAAGGTAACGGGGGACTCATGGCGTACCTTGGAACGAACAGTGCCGTGGCTGTCCAAGAGAGGATCAGCAAGGGTGATCGAGAAGCCGAACTGGTTTACAGGGCGATGGCCTTCAAGATTGCCAAGTGGATAGGCAAGATGGCTGCAGTACTCAAGGGAGATGTCGATGCCATCGTGTTGACTGGTGGCATCGCCTACGATCAACTGTACATGGTTCCGTGGTTGAAAGATTACGTTTCTTTCATAGCACCTGTTTTGGTGTATCCCGGTGGTGACGAAGAGAGGGCGTTGGCTTTGGGTGTTTTGAGAGTGCTCAAGGGTGAAGAGAGAAGCAAGAACTACAAGGAAGAGGCAGAAAAATGGCAAAGAACAAAGTCTTCGTAGGTCTTTATGGATCTGGAAAAACCGAGATCGCGATGAACTTCGCCATAAAAAGTAAGGTCAACGGCATGCAGGTTACCATCGCCGACGTCGATGTGACCGCGAGTTATTTCAGAGTTCGAGAATTCAAGGACATGCTCGAGAAGAAAGGGATTCGAGTCTTGACTCCCGCTGAACAGTTTATGAGGGCTGATCTTCCGTTGATCGACGCGAGCGTGATGGGTTATCTTCAAAATCCAAATTATTTGGTGGTGCTCGATGTCGGTGGTGATGAGAAAGGTAGCATCGTACTTGGATCTTTGAGGGAATATCTATCGGATGCTGACGTCTACTTCGTCGTGAACGTGCGAAGACCTTTCTGCGAGACACCAGAAAAGATCTGTGGTCACATCGAGAGGATCCAGCGTGCCGCATCCATCAAGGTGAACTATCTGATAAACAACAGCAACCTCGCGAGTCAAACCACGGTTGATGTGGTCAGAGAAGGTGAAGAGATCGTCAAAGAAGTTTCGAGGATGATGTCTATTCCTGTTGCGTTCAATGTTGTTGCGGAGCCTTTGGATTACAGAGGTGAGTTCGAGACGTTCAAAATAGAGAGGTACTTGATCGGAAAGGAGGAACCGTTTTGAAGAAGGCGTACATCGAGATAGACGAAGAAAGGTGTAAAGGCTGCGGATTGTGTATCAGTGTTTGTCCACAGAAGATCATAAGATTTTCCGAGCGTTTCAACAGCAAAGGTTATCATCCCGCTGAACAGAACGATCCGGAAGGCAAGTGCAACGGTTGTGGTTTCTGCTATATGATGTGTCCAGATGTATGCATAACTGTCTACAGGTTGACACCCGTGAGAGGTGAAACGCAGTGAAGAAGATCATGATGAAAGGTACAGAAGCGATAGGTGAAGCAGCCATCATGGCAGGTTGCAGGAATTTTTTCGGCTATCCCATCACTCCCCAGAACGAACTGACCGAATACATGGCCAGGCGTTTACCTGAGGTTGGAGGTTGTTTCCTGCAGGCTGAGAGCGAGGTCGCAGCAGTCAACATGATCTACGGTGCGGCGAGCGTCGGAAAACGCGCGATGACTTCGACTTCTTCTCCCGGTTTCAGTCTCATGCAAGAAGGTATCTCCTACATAGCGTGTGCACAGCTCCCGGCAGTGTTTGTAAACATCGTGCGCGGCGGGCCAGGCCTTGGAGACATTCAGCCCTCTCAAGGAGACTACTTTCAGGCGACGAAAGGTGGGGGACATGGTGATTACAGATTGATCGTCTTGGCACCTTCCACGGTTCAAGAGGCAGTGACCCTCACAGAACTTGCGTTTGAGCTGGCAGACAAGTACAGAAACCCCGCACTCGTACTCGCAGATGGCTTACTCGGTCAAATGATGGAACCGGTTGAGATCGAGGAGAAGCAAGTCAGTTACGACAACAGCAGTTGGGCGCTCACAGGTGCGAAAGATAGACCACCGAGAAAGGTGACGTCCTTCAACATAGACCCATACGAACTCGAAAAGATGAATTTGAAACTTCAGGAGAAATACAGAAAGATGGAACAAGAAGAGCCAAGGTGGGAGGAGTTCCAGACCGAGGATGCGGACGTGCTCCTTGTTGCATATGGAACTGTGGGAAGAATTTGCAAGAGTGTGGTGAGAATGGCGCGAGAAGCTGGCTTGAAGGTTGGTTTGTTCAGGCCCATAACTTTGTACCCGTATCCTTACAAGCCTCTCGAGGAACTTGCGAAGCACGTCTCTCTGATCCTCACCGTTGAAATGAGTTCGGGTCAGATGCTCGAAGATGTGAAACTCGCGGCGTTACGATTGACACGCATAGAGTTCTACGGCCGCATGGCCGGTGTCGTTCCAACACCCGGAGAGATCTTCGACCACTTGATGCATCTCATTGGGAGGCGCTGACGATGGAATACAAAGTTGCTTACAGAATGCCCGAGTCGTTGAGTAAGAAGCAATTTTCCTATTGTCCAGGTTGTCATCACGGCATCGTGCACAGGCTCATCGCAGAGGTTATTGACGAGCTCGGGATAAGGGAGAAGACTATAATCGTTGCTCCGGTTGGTTGCTCTGTCTTCGCTTACGAATTTTTTGAATTGGACGGTACGGTGGCCGCTCATGGAAGGGCGCTCGCCGTGGCGACGGGCATGAAGAGGGCAAGGCCCGATCTGGTGGTCTTCACTTATCAAGGTGATGGAGACCTCGCGGCCATAGGTACGGCCGAAACGATCCATGCGGCGAACCGTGGAGAGAGAGTGACGACGATCTTCATCAACAACGCCATATACGGTATGACGGGAGGCCAGATGGCACCGACGACCCTCCTGGGCATGAAGACGACGACGTCTCCTCATGGTCGATCCCCAGAACGCGAAGGTTATCCCATACACGTGTGCGAAGTCTTGAAAGAACTGAGGGGTGTTGCTTACCTGGCACGAACGAAGGTGAACACTCCGAAAGATGTGATCAACACGAAGAAACACATCAAGAAAGCATTTCTTGCGCAATTGAAAGACATCGGTTTCGGTTTGGTCGAGGTGCTCTCCACGTGTCCGACGAACTGGGGTATGGATCCGCTCAAAGCGGGTCGATGGATCGATGAATACATGGTGAAGGAGTATCCCTTGGGAGTGTTCGTCGACAAGGTCGGTGAAGAGAAATGACGTTGAGCTTCGTACTCGCTGGCTTTGGTGGGCAAGGTGTCATGTTGATGGGACAGATCTTGGCTCAGGCCGGAATGCAGGAAGGCAAGAACGTTACCTGGTTTCCTTCCTATGGTCCAGAGATGCGCGGGGGCACGGCGAACTGCACGGTGATCATAAGCGATGAACCTGTGGCGTCACCGATCGTCGACACTCCAGACGTCGTCGTTGCCATGAACATACCATCGCTTTTGAAGTTTGAACCTAAGCTCAAGAAGGACGGTTTTCTCTTTCTGAACTCTTCTGTGATCGATCGAAAACCAAGCCGAAACAACATCAGAATAATCGAGGTACCAGCGAACGAGATCGCAGATAAGATTGGCAATCTCAAAGTTGCAAACATGGTGATGCTCGGCGCGATCATCGCTGCAACCAAATGTGTGAGGAAAGAATCCGTTGCATCCGCTCTGGAATACAAACTCGGTGAGAAAGGTTCCTCCCTTTTGAAACTCAACATCGAGGCCATAGAGGCAGGCATCAGACACGTAGGCGGATGAGATAGACCCACCCATTGGCCGGAGCGAAAGCTCCGGCGTTTTTTGCTTCGCAGTCCTCAATTGAGAAAACTGTGGTCTCCACAAAAATCGCATAGTTGTCACGAGAAAAGAGCACCATGTTTCATCAACTCATTCTCATTGAACGAAAGGCCGGACGCACGCCCGACCCCTCATCTTCTCTGCAGTTCCATGTTAAGGAACAGAGATGCTATCGCAACCCTCAACGTTTGCATCTGAATCGTAGAT
>JAPYWY010000148.1 GCA_028276125.1 Pseudothermotoga sp. | reverse complement strand
GAATCATCGTCAGACTCAAAGAGTGGGAAGCCAAAGATGTCGCAAAGGACAGGTTCATAGAGATCGAGAACAACTTCGCTGAAGTCTGGATCCTGCAGGGGGTGGAGGAGATTTTCAAACAAAGGCCGGACACGAGTCCAAGAATTTTCTTTGCAAGACTCAAGGACTTTTCGACGATAGAAGCCTACGCCACCAATCCGATCGAAACGAAAACCTATCTCGACAGGGTGAAGCTCTTCGTCGATGAAAGAGAGGTGAAACTTGCAAGTTTAGAAAAAGCCGATCCAACCGATATAACCAGAACCAGACACTTCTTGGTGAATCTGGCAGAACCACTCAGCGAAGAAGACCTCTCGAGGGACATCTTCTTGCACGTGGAAGGTTTCAAGCCTGCGAGGGTGTACGCGATCGAGGTTTTGGACCAACTCTACTACGACGGTCCGTTGGGTTGTTTCTACACACCTCAGTTCAGCGAGTTTTACGTTTGGTCGCCCGTGAGCAAATGGGTGAAGCTTTTGCTCTACAAGGATGAAAAGGAAGAGCCAGACTTGATCGTGGACATGCAGAGACTCGAAAAAGGCTCTTGGTATGCCGAGCTGGAGGGAGACTTCGAAGGCTGGCTCTACAGATACAGATACTTCAATTACGGTAAAGAAAGAGAATCGGTCGATCCGTATTCGAAAGCTGTTTCTGTGAAGAGTCGCTACAGCGCGATCGTAGACTTTCAAAAGACTAATCCATCTGATTGGGAGAAAGACACTTGGGTGAAGCTCGATTCGTACGTGGATGCGATCATCTACGAGATACACGTAGCCGACATGACAGGTTCTCCAACGAGTGGTGTGAAAAACAAATGCAGTTACCTCGGTTTGATAGAGGAAGGCACGAGAGGTCCAAACGGCGTCACCACTGGGTTGGATCACATCAAAGAACTTGGTGTGACGCACGTTCACATCCTGCCTGTGAACGATTTCTACACTGGAGATGAGATCAACAGAGACTTCGAAAACCACTACAACTGGGGTTATGATCCGTACCTCTACATGGCAGTGGAAGGCATGTACAGTTTGAATCCGTTCGATCCAGCTGAGCGAATAAAAGAGTTCAAAAGGATGGTTCAGGCCTTCCACAGGAACAACATCGGCGTGATCTTGGACGTGGTATTCCCGCACACCTACGGTGTAGGTGACCTTTCACCGCTGGATCAGGCCGTGCCTTACTATTACTACCGCGTGGACAAGACGGGGCAGTACGTCAACGAGAGTGGCGTTGGAAACACCACGGCGAGCGAAAGGTTGATGATGAGAAGACTCATACTCGACACGGTGGTCTATTGGACGAAGGAATTCCACGTGGATGGTTTTCGCTTCGACCAGATGGGTTTGATAGACAAGCAGACGATGCTTTTGGTCGAAAAAACTCTGAGAGAGATCAATTCAAACGTGATCATCTACGGTGAGCCTTGGGGTGGCTGGGGTACACAGCCGAGGTTTGGAAAACATCATCTTGGAGATGCGAGAATCGCAGTGTTCAACGATTCCATCAGAGATGCGATCCGTGGTTCTGTGTTCAATCCAACGGTGAAAGGCTTCGTGCTTGGAACGATCGGTGCGGAGACGAGATTGAAGCGCGGTGTCGTGGGAAGTATAGATTACGGTGGAACGATCAAAGATTTCGCTTTTTCGCCTGAACAGACGATTAATTACGCTGAGTGTCACGACAACCACACGCTTTGGGACAAAAATTACCTTGCCGCGAAGGCCGACAGAACGAGGACTTGGACGGAAGAAGAGCTCAAGAACGCGCAAAAACTCGCCGGAGTCATTCTTCTGACGAGCCAAGGCGTTCCATTCCTCCACGCGGGTCAAGACTTCTGCAGAACCAAGAACTTCAACGACAACTCTTACAACGCCCCGATCTCTTTGAACGCGCTGGATTACGGAAGGAAGGCGCAGTTCATAGACGTGTTCGAATACCATAAAGGTTTGATAGAACTCAGAAGAACACATCCCGCCTTCAGAATGAGAGATGCAGAGCAGATCAAGAAGCATCTGGTTTTTTTGGACGCACCAAGGCGCGTCGTTGCGTTCATGTTGAAAGATCATGCAAACGACGATCCTTGGAAGGAGATCTTGGTGATCTACAACGGCAACGTGCAACCGGTGGAATTCGAACTGCCGGAAGGAGAATGGAACGTCGCGGTGGACGATGAAAGCGCGGGTGTGGAAGCTCTGTACAAGCTCAGCGGAAAGATCGAACTCAAACCGATCAGCGCGCTGGTGATGTTCAAGGAGTGAAGTGATTGAACCAGTGCAACGAGAAGTTCTGATTCATAAGCCTTTCGCTTTACTGAACTTTTGATGACGCAACAAGAAGATAAAAGGAGAAAACAGAAGAAAAACGTCGATCGTTCATGTTAATCACCGACGACGGTCAGCGAGTGGTAAGAACGAGTCGACAGTACTGACGACTCGACTTGACAGTGTGTCTTTCGCGGTTTAACATTGCGTTAGTAAAGTCGCTTAACAAACCAAATCTCGATGGAGTTCTGGGAATCTCGCACTCTGAGTACCACCTAATCCAAAGGGAGGTGGCGTTGTGAAGAGGTCTCTGCTGGCGGCTCTCGTGGTAATCCTCGTTCTGTCGGTTTCAGTCTTTGGCAAAGTGAAGATCGTCTACTGGCAGTACTACTTCGAAACGAAAGTCAAAGCCATCGACGAGCTCATCAAGGAATTTCAGAAACTCTATCCAGACATCGAGGTCGAACACGTGACGTTCCCTTACGAAGCCTTCAACGAAAAGGTGGCGGCATCTGTCCCGGCTGGTACCGGACCAGATGTCGTGAATCTCTACTACGGTTGGATACCGAAGTACGTCACGTCAGGTTATCTGCAACCACTTCCTGAGAACGAGTTCTCCGATGAATACTTCCAGAAAAACTTCTTCCCGTTCGTCGCGGAAGGCGTTGAGTTCATGGGTAAAAGATACGCCATACCCATAGCCGTGAGAAGCCTCGCGTTGTTCTGGAACAAAGATCTCTTTAAAGAAGCCAAACTCGATCCTGAAAAGCCACCAAGGACCTTGCAAGAATTGGTAGAAATGGCGAAGAAACTCACCAAGTACGACAAACAGGGCAACATAGTCCAAGCCGGTCTGGCGACCCAGCCGTCCGGACAGGGTCATCATTGGATAAGGGAAGTCCTCGTCAGGCAGTTTGGAGGAGCACCTTACAACCAAGACTACACAAAGGTAACGTACCACGAAGTACCAGAAGCATTGAAGTTCTACACCGACCTCATAACCGTTCACAAGGTCGGTTATCCAGGATTCATGAACGATGATATAACCGCCTTCACGTCACAAGCGGCAGCCATGAATATCGACGGGTCGTTCAGAATCGCGGCACTCAAGAAAGCTGGTATAAACTTCGGTGTAGCTGAACTGCCCGAACACAACGGTATCAGATCGAACTTTGCTTCCTTCTGGGCGAACGGGATCACGAAGAACTGCACCGGAGAGAAACTGGATGCTGCAATTAAGTTCTTGAAGTTCCTCGCGAGCGAAAAGGTCATGGAGATGTGGCTTGAGAAAGTTGGAGAACTTCCCGCCAACCCTGCCGTGGCTCAGAAATACTACAACGACCCGATATACGGCCCGTTCCTGAAGGGTCTCGAATACGCACATGCGACCTTCTTCGTGGATGAAACGGCTCAAAGGAAGGTCATGATGGACGCCGTCGACAAAGTGTGGCTCAAGGGTGTATCTCCAGAGCAAGCTTTCAAAGAAGCTGCGCAGGAGGAGCAGGCGATTCTGGACAAGTTCTGGAAGTCGGTGGGTAAATGAAGTGTGGGCGCGACTCGGTCGCGCCCCTTTGGGGTGAGATCGTGAAGTTGAGGCATAAGAAAGTGCTGACCGCGTACCTTTTTCTCTCGATACCCCTTTTGTTTTTCGCCTTCATACGGTTCTATCCGATGATTTCCGCATTTTACATGAGCTTCACCAACTGGAACATCATATCTCCCGTCAGGAAACTCGTTGGGTTATCGAACTATGTGGGTATATTCAAAGACCCAGTATTCATGATCAGTCTTTTCAACACGCTCAAGTACGTTCTTTACGGTGTTCCAAGCGTGATAGTGCTCTCGTTGGCACTTGCGCTGTTGTTGAACAACGTGACAAAGTTTCAAAGTTTCTACAGGCTAATCTATGTTATGTCGTACATAACACCGATCGTTGCCACGAGTTGGGTTTGGCGTTGGATGTACCAAAAGCCACCGACCGGCGTCATAAACAACTTTCTCAGCTTCCTTGGATTACCAGCGAGAAATTTTCTTATGAGTACGACGGAAGCATTGCCATCCATAGTGGCGACGACAGTGTGGGTCGAGATCGGATATTGTGTGATCATCTTTCTTGCGGGTCTTCAAAACATACCAAAAGAATACCTCGAGGCCGCAAGGGTGGACGGCGCAAATCGAAGACAGTTGTTGTTCAAGATAACGATTCCCTTGCTGAACCCAGTGATAGTGTTTTTGTCTGTGATGGAGACTATAATGTTTCTGAGAATATTCACACAGGTATACAACATGACCGATCAAGGCTCGGGCGGACCGCTCAACTCGACACTACCCTTAGTCCTCTACATCTACCAAAAGGCTTTCAAATCCTTCGACATGGGCACAGCGGCAGCTGCGACTGTCGTGCTCTTCCTCATGATACTCGGTATCACTGTACTACAGCTCAAAGTACTGAACAGAAGAGTTCAATATTGAGGTGGTGACATGGCCAGATCCGACAGAATGGTAAAGTTGGTCAGTTACATCGTTTTGACTGCTCTGGCGATAGTGATGATCTTCCCTTTCTTCTGGATGGTTCTGTCGTCTTTGAAACCGTTCAGGGAGATCTACAGGCCCTATCT
>JAPYWY010000147.1 GCA_028276125.1 Pseudothermotoga sp. | reverse complement strand
TGCGTAGCGCGTTGGTCAAAATAGGAGGAAGAGGATGCGCGACGAAGAACTCGTCGAGGGACTGAGACGCGGGGATGAGAAAGCTTTCAGGATTCTCTACAGAGAATACGCCGGGAAGATCGGTTCCATAGCAAGGTCGTACCTCGGTTCAGACGACGTCGACGATGTGGTACAAGATGTGATGTTGAGAATCTTCAAGAGTATAAGAAAATTCAAAGGGGATTCTAAGTTGTCGACATGGATATACAGAATTGCCGTAAACGTGTGTAAGGATTATCTGGCGAAGTACAAAAGAAGGGGCGAGGTTTTGACGGACTTTGCGGAGGACGAGGAACACCCAAGCCAACATCCCGTTTCCGAGATCGATACGGAGGAGTCGGTCACAGGAGAGTTGGAGTACGAGAGGATAATGGATGCGCTGGAAAAGTTGTCGGCTGAAGATAGGTTGCTGATAAAGTTGCGTGACGTTGATGGTTTGAGCTACGAGGAGATAAGCAAGATCGTTTCCAAACCCATTGGGAGTGTCAAGAGCAGTTTGCATTATGCGAGAAAGAGATTGAAGAAATTGTTGGAGGAGGCTCGCGAATGAGCGAGGACAAGTTCAACGGTTTCCTCGATGGTGAGTTTGGCGAGGAAGTGTTGGATGAGACGACGAAGAACGATGTCAAGCTCTACTTTGAGGCTTTGAAGGTCTTTCGAATGAGGTATGACTACAAGCCGAGTGCAAAGCTGGAAGAGAAGATCATGCACAGATTCATGAAGCCTCGAAGAATCCTCTGGGAAATCGCCATGGGTGTTGCTGTAGTTGCCGCTGCGTTTTACATCACTTTCAACCTCGTGCCGAGGCGGAACGTTGAACCTGCGGTGCAGGAGAGCAAAGTTGTGTCGGAGGTTTTCGACTATCTTAGCTTGGTCAAACTAGTGGGAGACGGATTTTGAAGGCTCGGGAGAGTACGCGTAAATGAGAAGAACTTTGTTCCTCGTGGCAATCGTTTTGGTAACGAGTTTCGTTCTCGCACAATCCTTCGTTGAACTGTATTTGAACGCGTCCTACTTCGGCAGAAGGATCGTCGTTGAGAAAGGCCCAACGAACAAGAGCCGAATCGAGATGGTTTACAGGTGGCCCAACGACAAAATCGTTCACGTTTTGGATCCGGTGTTCCTCGTGTGGGCAAGACGATCTGGCCTCTTCATCATGGGACAGCCCAACAACTACCGCAACTCACCTCTGGAGATTCTGGACCTTGAGGATCTGTTCATCAAACAACTGAGAGAGCAAGGCATAACCAAGTTGGAGAAAATCGACAAGAAATACAAGGTCATGGTGGAGTCTCCGTCAGGTTTGTTCACCGCGTTCATCACTGAAGATGGTCTTCCCGAGAAGATCGTGAGAGTGTTCAACAACGTCACGACGGAACTGGTTTACGAGCATGTAGAAGTCCTCAAGGAGAGTTTCGAAGAGGTCGCGCAACGCTATGGTATCAAGTCCGCAGAGGAGACGGTGAACCTTCCCAACGAAATAAAGTTGATCCTGAGTACGGTAAACTGGTACACGGTTTCGCGGTTGAAGATCGGTGAAGAACAGGTTGTCATGATCATTGCGAACCACAAATCTGGATCGGTGATAAAGATGGTGTTCTCATCGAAAGATGTGACGGTGAACATTGAGCAAAACGAACAACTGCTCAGGATCAAAGGAAAGGATTACTATCTGTACGTGATAGCTCAGGACCAAGCCATCCTCGAACAGGTGAAGTCCCTGCTCAGCAAGGAGAGATGAAGCAAGAAGATGCGGGCGTTGATAATCGACGGATACATTGATGAACCTGCTGCGCTCGGTGTCCCTCCCTACGTCAGTCACTACGTACGATACGCCGCAGGCGTGCTGATGATGAAAAACTCTCGTGTGGACTATCTCACGATAGATCAACTGCGCAACTTTCCCAACCTTAGCAACTTGAAAGATTACGATCTGGTCCTCATCGTGGGCGGAGTCGCGGTCCCTGGAAAGTACGTCGGAGGAGAACCGATCAAACCAATCGAGGTAGAGAAGATCTTTTCGAACTGTTCTTCATCGTGTTTGCGCGTCCTCGCAGGTCCTTTCGCTCGTTTTCAAGCGGTTCAGGGCGGAACGTTCGCGAAACTTGGGACTCTGAAATCGGACGTTTGCCTCGGACCCGATTTGACTGTCGAGCTCTACAATCTCCTTTTCAAAGCTGAAAGACCTTACGGTGATTGGGAGTTGGTGAAACAAGCGAGCCTCCTTGGTGCTTCGATCATTAGACAGCATCCAAGATATCCAAACATCATCTGTGAAATTGAGTTGTCCAGAGGCTGTGAAAGACGTTCGCACTGTTCCTTCTGCATAGAGCCAGTGTTCTATCCCCATTTCACTTCCAGACCGGTGGATCACATCGTTGAGGAAGTGGCGGAGCTCTACAAACATGGCTGTAAGGCTTTCAGGTTCGGCCGTTCTGCCAATGTTTTGGCCTACTGCTCGGACAAGAACGGTGGAAAGCCAATCCCACAGGTTTTTGAAGAACTGTACGAAGGCGTGTGGAACGCGTGTCCAGAATTAGAGGTTCTCCATCACGACAACGCGAACCCCATGTACATCGTTCAACACGAAAAAGCGTGCACGAAGATATTGGAAGCGATGGTCAAGTGGAACACGCCAGCCGATGTGATCTCTTTCGGTGTGGAAAGCTTCGATACGAGCGTTCTGAAAAAGAACAACATCGCGGTGGAACCAAAAAAGATCTTGAGAGCAATAGAGATCGTCAACCAGATAGGGGCCGTCAGGGTGGAAGGAATTCCGAAGTTGCTTCCGGGTTTGAACTTGCTCTACGGCTTGATCGGCGAAACGAAACAAACCTACGAAGAGAACCTGAGATGGCTCAGGACGATCCTCGAACGGGGTCTACTCGTCAGGAGGATAAACATCAGGCAGGTCATCGTCGAACCGGGTACGCCTCTGTGGAGGTACGCACAACTCAAGAAGTTGAAAGGTCCGGACCCAAGGCTTTACAGAACTTACAAAGAAATCGTCCGGCGAGAGATAGACGTACCCATGTTCAAGCGTGTGGTTCCCGTTGGGAGCATACTGAGAAAAGTCTATCCAGAGTTTCGCGAGGGTAAGATCACCTTTGGCCGCCAACTTGGAACCTACCCGTTCCTCGTCGGAATGGTCGGCAAGTTCGAGAATCCCATCGATGTGGTCATCGTTGATCATGGACCGAGATCGCTCACCGGGTTGAAACATCCAGTGAATTTGAACACCGCGAGTTACGAGGAGCTGACTTATCTACCGGGGATCGGTGAAAAGAGGGCGAGCAAGATAATCTTGTCTCGACCGATCGAAAGTTTGGAGCGTTTGGAGAAGATCATCGAAGACGAAGAAATTGTTGAAAGGCTTCACCAGATTGGGGTCGTGTTATGATGAAACGAGGAGGGAACAGAGCTTGAAGTACGAACGGATCAAGGGAACGCAGGATATCTATGGCGATGAAGTGAACTATTGGTACTTCGTTGAGGAGAATGCACGTGCTGTTGCCAATCTCTACGGTTACGAAGAGATCAGAACTCCGATCATAGAACCCACTGAACTGTTCGTGAGGGGTGTGGGTGAGGAGACGGACATTGTTCAGAAGGAGATGTACACCTTTACGGACAAGGGCGGTCGGAGCATCACACTCAGACCTGAGGGTACAGCACCTACGGTACGCGCATTCATAGAGAATTCCATGATCAAAGATGGTTTACCTCAGAGATTCTTCTACATAGGCCCCATGTTTCGATACGAGAGGCCTCAAGCAGGGCGCCTCAGACAGTTCCATCAGTTTGGAGTTGAACTCATAGGTTCTGCCCACGCATCGGCCGACGTCGAGGTGTTGTTGATAGCCAAGCATTTTCTCGACAGGATTGGTGTTCGCGATTACGTGGTGCATCTGAACTCGATAGGTTGTCCGAAGTGTAGGCCGACCTACAAACAGAAGTTGAAGGAGTACTACCAATCGCATGTGGATCAACTGTGCGATGACTGCAAGAGACGCCTGAACACGAACGTTCTCAGGCTTTTGGACTGTAAAATCGATGCACAACTTGCAGAAAGTGCTCCCAAGTCTTTCGAGTTCCTCTGTGACGATTGTCGATCGCACTACGAAGAGTTGAAGCAGAAACTCGTAGAACTGAATTTTGCCTTCGTGGAGGATGGTACGCTCGTCAGGGGGTTGGATTACTACACGAAGACCGTGTTCGAGATAAGGCACAAAGAGCTGGGTGCGCAGAACACGATCCTCGCGGGTGGCAGGTACGATGGTCTGTTCTCAGAGCTCGGAGGTCAGGCTATACCAGCGCTCGGTTTCGCCAGCGGAATAGAAAGACTCGTCCTGACGCTCAAGAGTCAGGGAACGAGTGTTCCACGCAGAGAGAGGTGCTTCGCGTACGTCGCAAGCCTTGGACTCAAGGCATCGACAGAGGCGTTCAAGATCGCCGAAGAGCTCAGAAGAAAAGGTGTGCCTGTGGTAAACGAGGTGAACGACAGGAAACTCACGGCGCAGCTGAAGCATGCAAACAAGATCGGAGCGAAGGTGGCCATCATCCTTGGTGATGAAGAGCTGTCGCGCTCAATTGTTCACGTCAAGTTGCTCGAAAGCTTCACACAAATAGAGGTCAGTCTCGACGTGGTAGTGGATTACGTCCTCGAGTTGTTCAGATCTCGATCGTGAAAGAATCTCATAGAGGAGAAACGTGAGGCCCCAAGATGGGGCCTCTTTTCAGTTCAATCGAAGGTTCATGCGAGGATCGCCCGTAAGATGCTTTGATCAAAAGCTTACCTTGTTGACGTACAGAGGGAACCTCTCACACAGTTGTTTGACTTGCATTTGAACTTCGCTCTGGACCTGATCGGCTATAGTGCCTTCTTCAT
>JAPYWY010000199.1 GCA_028276125.1 Pseudothermotoga sp. | reverse complement strand
TTGAAAGATGTGAGGATTAGAGAGCGTGAACAACCACAGACCGAAAGTTTCGTCCTCGGCAGTTTCGTAGTATCGTGCGAGCGAACGGTAAAAATCTCTATCCAGCTTTCCTGTTCTGTTTTGAACCGCCTGCACCGTTTGAGATAAGAGGACGACGTCCTCGTCGAATCTGAATTTCTTGATCACCTTCAGAATGGGTTCGAGCGAGGACAACGACGGTGAGTCACTCTTCAGTTGTAGCACCTTTTCAGCTAGATAGACCTTATCGAGTAACGGCTGATCGCTTATGCGCACGAGCTTGCCAACTTCTGGTGGTTGACCTTTGACCTTAACCACGATGTCACCTTTGTCGGTACGCAGCTTGGCGAACTTACCGAAAGTTTCCACGACGAAACCTTCCAACGTCATTCCTCCAATAGAATTTATCGGTTCTGATATGATTTTACTGTAGACGCTTCGCTGTGCGGAGGTGACCTTGTGAAGATCGTGGACTACTTCGAACCTGGAACACCCGCTGCTCTGCTCGCGTGGGGTCAATTCGATACTACGCTCGCGAAGACGGCACATGGACTTCTCAGGCACAGTAAAGTTCTCAAACCCGTCTGCGTCGTGGCTGAGCACGCTGGAAAAAAGGCGTCGGATTTCGTTAGACCCGTAAGGTACGATGTGCCGATCGTCGACAACTTGAAGGATGCAGCCCGCCTTGGAGCGAAGGTGCTGGTCATTGGCATCGCAAGTGTTGGAGGTTATCTACCGCCCATAATGAGACAGCACGTTCTCGATGCGATCAGCCTCGGTATGGACATTCTTTCAGGTCTCCACATGAAACTGAGCGAAACCGAACCTTTCAGGTCTGCTGCAAAGACAGCGAACGTCAGGATCATCGATGTGCGACACTACTCTGGAGAACTTTCCGTTCTTCGCGGTGGCATCTTCAAAAGCAATACGTTACGTGTCGCGGTGCTTGGTACTGACTGTGCTACAGGGAAAAGAACCACCGCGGTTCAACTGTACGAATTCGCGTTGAAGAGAGGTCTGCCAGCGGCTTTCCTCGCAACGGGTCAAACGGGTATCATGCTTGGAGCCGATGAAGGTGTCGCGATCGATGCTCTAGCTGCGGACTTCATACCGGGCGTCATTGAAAAGCTCATCTTGAAACTTGAATCTGAAGGCAAGAAATTGATATTCATCGAAGGGCAGGGCGCACTTAGACATCCTGCATACGGACAGGTCACACTCGGATTGATCTACGGTTCGATGCCTCAAATGAGTGTGTTCGTGCATGATCCGAGCAGGAAGCATTTCGAGTACTTCGAAGGCATCGATATGAGACCGGACTTGGACGCAGAAATCACACTAGTACAGAAATTCGTAGCCACAAAGGTGCTCGGCATTTCTTGTCTGGACGAGAATTTCAAGCACGAAGTCTATCCGGTGTTCAATCCATTCGATGAAAGTCAAATCGAGAAAATCTTTGAGAGAATGGGGGCGATGTTGTGAAGATCAAAAGTGTGAAGTTTGAGAAGACTTATTACAGGTACTTCGAGCCGTTCACTATTTCTCTGGGCACCCACGAAGATCAGGAGAACATCGAAGTACGCTTGGAACTGGAGGACGGCACGGTCGGACTCGGAGAAGCTTCGACTCTGTTCGTCATCTCAGGTGAGACAGTTGAGATCATGATGCAGGCGGAGAAAACGGTTCAGGAAATGATCGTTGGCGAGGACGTTGAAAGCTACGGGAAACTGTTCTCAAGACTTCAACAGCTCAGGGCAACACCTGCGATCAAAGCGGCAGTCGAGTTCGCGATAATCGATGCCTTCTGCAAGAGGATCGGCATCAGACCGTACCAGTTTTTTGGAGGGGCGAAAGACCACATCGAGACCGACTTGACGGTGGGGATAATGGATCTCGAAAAGACGCTGAAAAAGGTGAAGAAGATATACGAGGATGGTTTCAGGGTCATAAAGATAAAGGTTGGCAAGAACTTCAAGGAAGACGTTGAAAGAGTGGTTGAGTCAAAAAAGATAGCGCCTCAAGCCATGTTTGTGGTGGACGCGAACCAAGGCTTCACTCCAAAAGAAGCGATCGAGTTTGCAAACATACTCCACTCAGAAAGGGTGGAGGTCGTGGTGTACGAACAACCTGTTAACCGCTACAACATAGAAGGCCTCAAGTTGGTCCGGTTCAACAGTCCTTACCCTGTGGCCGCGGACGAATCTGTCTTCACCAAGTACGATGCGCTGAGATTGATCAAGGAGGAGGCTGTGGATTTCATCAACATAAAGCTCATGAAATCTGGTGTGAGTGACGCACTTGCAATAGTGCATTTGGCACAGTCAGCTGGCGTTCAACTCATGATAGGCTGCATGGGTGAAAGTAGTCTTGGAATAAATCAGAGCATTCACTTTGCGGCCGGCACTGGTGCCTTCGCTTACCACGATCTCGATGCGCACCTGTCTCTGGACGAAAAAACTTTCAGGGGTGATTTCAGACAAGAGGGACCACACATTTATCTGTGAAGGCAACAATTCCGACTTAAAAGGTCCAATATGATGTAAAGCCAGGTGATTAAAATCTTAATGGGGTGTGAACGGTGCTGAGGTTACAGAACGTTAGTCTCGTCAGAGATTCCAAGTTCATACTGAAGAACATCAATCTGACGTTCAACGAGAAAGAAGTACACGTCATCATGGGACCGAATGGCGCGGGAAAATCTTCGCTCGCTTACGTGATCATGGGATTGGAAGGCTACAAACCAACCGAGGGAAGGATCTTTCTCGACGACAGAGACATCACTGAGTTCAAGGTCGATGAGAGCGAAGCTCGGGATACATCTCATGTGGCAGGAACCAGTCAGGTTCAGAGGTCTGACGGTGAGACAGTACCTCACGCTGGGTGGAAAAATGAAGGTTTCACAGAACGAACTCGAGGAAGTCCTGCACCTGGTCGGCCTGTCCCCGAGTCTCTATTTGAACAGAATGGTCGACGATTTGTTGAGCGGCGGAGAGAGGAAACGTGTCGAGCTGGCTTCCATCTTGTTGCTCAGGCCAAAGTTTGCGATCATGGACGAACCTGATTCTGGCATAGATGTTCTCTCGCTGGGCATGATAAAGGCTGTGGCTCAAAGGAT
This sequence comes from Pseudothermotoga sp., assembly GCA_028276125.1. Taxonomy (GTDB): domain Bacteria; phylum Thermotogota; class Thermotogae; order Thermotogales; family DSM-5069; genus Pseudothermotoga_A. The sequence continues at coordinate 808 of JAPYWY010000199.1, read as the reverse complement.
CATCCAACAAGGCGGTTCGCTCGTCATGATCACACACCGTGAGGAAATGGTTTCGATCGCAAACGTTGCCCACGTTCTGTGTGACGGTAGGATCATAGAGAGTGGCTCTCCGGAGAAAGTCATGAGATATTACAAGATTTTCTGTGACGTGTGCGATCACACGAACGTGCCGGCCAAGGAGTGATGTGTATGCGAATCGATGTGGACAGAAGAACTGAATTCGAAGCCCTCGTTAAGGCGTACGAGAAGGCCGGCGGGGACGTATCAAAATTTCTCGATAGGAGAATAGCCTCGATCATCATAAGTGGCGATAAAGTGGTCGGGTTGAACAATGTTCCTGGTGTTGAACTGGTGCCACACACAATAGAACACGGCGTTCACGCGAAGATGATCATAAAAAAGGGAACCAAGCTGTCGTTCCCGATCCACGTGTGTACAGGATATCTACAACGTGATGGTTACCAAAAGGTTATCTTCGACATAGTCGTGGAGGAAGATGCCGAAGCGCACTTCGTAGCACACTGCGTGTTTCCATGGACCGAACAGTTCACGCACGACGCACTCATGAACGTCGTGATCAAGAAGAACGCAAAGATGTCCTATTCTGACGAACACTACCATTCGGAAGCTGGCACGGTCAATCTGATCACCGTTTCACGCGTGGTCGTGGAAGAAGACGGACTTTATGTGAACAGGTTCGCACTCACAAAGACCCGTGTCGGCAAGATGAGGTTGGATTTCTCTGTGGCGTTAAAAGATCATGCGGTGGCTGACATTCTGGCGCGCGTGAGGGCGAGTGGGAACGATG
>JAPYWY010000145.1 GCA_028276125.1 Pseudothermotoga sp. | reverse complement strand
ACGGTTGCTACGATCATTGCCGAGATGATCAACACGGCAAGCTTCACCTTCATACGTTCACCTCCTTGTGGGTTGCATAAAATATGATATCATATATGATGTAGTATGTTACATCGTGTATTATACTAATGAACGCGTGGCTCGTCAAGTTACGGAATTCATCTTTATTTAAGGAGGGAGCCTTGATGTCAGAATGGAAGGCAGTCCAAAAGGCACGCAAACTGAGAGAGTATCTGGCACAGGAGGGAAAGTTGACGCTGAGGGTGTGTGCGTACGATGCACTGTCGGCGAGGCTGATACAGCGCGCAGGGTTCGAAGTGGTCGGTACAACAGGTTATGGTATATCAGCTTCACTCATTGGCCAACCAGACATAGGTCTTGTGGGATACGCAGAAATGTTGGAAAGAGTCAGAACGATCGTCAACGCAACGGATCTTCCGGTCGATGCGGACATAGACACTGGTTATGGTAATGCTCTGAACGTGTATTGGACGGTGAAAAACTTCGCGAGGATAGGTGTTGCTGGAGTTCGCTTGGAAGATCAAGTCTGGCCGAAGAGATGTGGCCACATGGAGGGTAAAAGTATCATCCCGCTGGAAGAAATGGTCAGTAAGATAAGAGCGGCTGTGGACGCGAAGAACGAGGAGAACCCTGAGCTCGTCATAGGGGCAAGGACGGATGCAAGATCGATCGTTGGTTTCGAAGAAGTTCTTCGCCGAGCGAAAGCTTACGCACAAGCTGGTGCGGATTACATCTACGTAGAAGCACCACAGTCTATAGAAGAGATCAAGACGTTAGTTCACGAAGTCCCAAAGCCAATATCTTTCAACATCATACCGGGTGGTAAAACTCCTCTGTTCGACTTCGACGAACTCGTCAAAGTGGGAGTCAGATATCTGTCCATACCGATGGTGTGCTTGTATCCTGCTACGAAAGCGATGACGGAAGCTTTGAAAGCGTTGAAGCAAAGAGATTTTCAAAAAGTCGTCGAGCTGGGTGTCAGTTGGTCAGAATTCAACGAGATCGTGGGTTACAGCGACTGGAGGAAGCTGGAATCGAAATATTCGAGCTGAGAATGTTCACAGATTCGCATTGAACGAGTGAGGCGTTTTCGTAAGGAGAGTTGATCTACCGAATTGAGATACATCTGGACGCCGGATTGATGATCTCTTCGTGCCGCGATGAAACGCTTAGATTGTGAAAATCCAGTTCAGACTATCGTCTGATCAGAACAAAAAGCCCCATTTCTGGGGCTTTGCTTTTCATTATCGACTTTTCGTTCTCTCGTTGCGTGCATCATTGAGACGCTGTTCCATCTCGATCTTCAACGAAAATCTCTCTCATCGGGAGCGCTTTTATCCTTTGAACATCATCTACGAAGAAAATCGACGAGTTAGACCAACACCAATGTGCACAGCCACCGTCTGGACGGTTCACTTCCCTCGAGAGCGCTCCCATCTTGATATATACGAACGTTGATGTTGAAAAGAAGTAACACAATCAAAACTGAACGATGAAGTTGCGTGAGGATTATGACAGTCCGAGACGAAATCAAACACGAATCGCTCTCGCTCATTGACAATCATGCGAGTGGCCATGTACAATTATTATAACAAAAGTGCATGGGGGTGATTCTGTGAAGAGGTTCTTGGCGGTCCTGTTAGCTTCTTTCCTCGCAACTTTCTTCTTCGCACAGATCAGCTTGCAAGAGGCGGCGCCCGTGGTTCAAAAGCTCGGTATTCTCAAAGTCATCGACGACACACCGCTCACGTGGGACGAGTTCTACGCCGCTGTGGCGAAGGCTTTCGCAGGTAAAGAGAACTTGGTCAAGAAGGGTTCTGAGCCTGTGCTCAGAAAAGATTTCATCGTGACATTGATCAAGGTCTTGGGACTCGAGAAGGAAGCAGCCAAGTTCACCGAGATCTGCACGTTAGCCAACGACGAAGACAAAGTCCCACCCGAAGCGGTCGGTGCGTTCACACTGGCTTTTAGGAGTGACAGACAGCTTTTGGATTATCGATACGGTCATCTTCTCGAGCCATTCTCGCCCATCACGAAGGCTGAGGCTGCAAGGTCCTTCTACCAAGCGCTCTATCCACCGAAACGTGGTGGAACTATCGTAACGGCGACCGTGGCAAGTCCGAAAGGTTTCAACACTCTCTTCACTTCCTCTGGACTCACGTGGACACTGTGCAACATCATCGGCGATGGTTACACCGGTACGGACGACAATGGGTTCTACCATCCGAGGATGATAAAGAGGATCCCGAGCTTGGAGAACGGTCTGATCAAGATCTTGCCGGATGGCTCGGTTGCGATCACGTTCGAATTGAGAAAAGGCATGAAGTGGCACGACGGTCATCCCGTCACAGCCAAGGATGCCAAGTTCCAGTGGGAAGTGATGGTCTCTGAGGCGCCCATCACCACGAACTATTTTGAAAAGATGGTTCAGAAAGTTGAAGTCATAGACGATTACACCTTCACGATCTATCTGCCACACCCAGTGCCGGGTATGGAACTCGGTTCATCCGTGTATGCTTACTATTACGGTTGGTTCCAGCTGCCGGAGCATCTGTTCAGAGCTGATTTCGAAAAGGCAAAGGCGAGCGGAAAATGGGATGAGTTCGTCCAAAAGGTCACGTTCAACCCGATCATGACTGGACCATACAAGTTCAAAGAATACGTGGAAGGTCAGTACATAGCTCTGGAAGCCTTCGACGAATACTACATGGGAAGACCGAACATCGATCAAATCATATTCAAGATCATCCCAGACAGCGATGTCATATTCGCCTCGACGTTGAAGGGTGAGATCGACTTTGGAAGATACACGCTGGATCTGAAGCAGAGCTTGCAGTTACAAAAGGAAAGAGGCGACATCTTCAACGTCTACTTCACGCCGAACGTGGCGCTTTGGACACTGGATCTCAACTTCAGAGACCCCAAAGATCTGAGCAAGCCACATCCGCTCTTCTCTGACGTGAGGGTCAGACAGGCTATACTCTATGCACTCGATCGTCAGCAGATAAACCAGGTCGTGTTCTTTGGGCTTGGGCAGATCATGGATACTTGGATCACGGAGATACACATCATGAGGGACGCACTGAAAGGAGATCACATAAAGAGATATCCTTACGATCCTAAGAAAGCAGAACAGTTGCTCGCCGAAGCAGGTTGGAAGAAGAACAAGCAAGGTTTGCTCGAGAAGGATGGCAAGGTCTTTGAATTCACCATCATTTACGGTGCGGGAAGCAGCCAAGCTGAACTCATGGCACAGCTCATACAGGGTATGTTGAAGAAGATAGGTATGAACGTGAAACTCGAAGCAAAACCTGCGCTCGTCATATGGGAAGAAGCGCCCATGGGCAAGTTCGACGCGTGGCTCACCGGTTGGGGCTACGGTGTGAGTGATGAGGCCTTGAACTACTGGGGCAGTGACATGATTCCGTCGGAAGAGAACAACTGGGGTGGTACCAACTACACGGGTTGGTCCAATCCACAGAACGACGAGATACTCGAGCAGATGGCCAAGGAAGTTTCCTATGAAAAGAGGGTGGAACTCTACAAGAAACACTTCGCGCTGTGGACCAACGATCTACCTGTTCTGCCACTCATTTCTGATCCAACACCTCACTTCGCCAAGAAATACATAAAGAGCTTCAACTCCACTTACGACAGCGGTCTTGGTTGGATCATCTACAACTGGTACATAGACACCGAGGTCAAATGAGGCGGGGGGATTTCCCCCGCCTTCTTCGAGGGGGATCGAGATGGATTTCGAAGTCTTGGTGAAGGACATACCCGATTACAAGAGATTCTTTTCGGTTGATGAACTCGATCGAAGGGCGGATGAACTTGCGAAGAAGTATCCACGAGTCGTGGAAGTGACCGTGGCAGGTTTTTCGAGGAACGGCCATCCAATAAAGCTGATCAAGATTAAGGGTGGTTCCAAGAACGCTTTGCTCTTCGGTTGTCCGCATCCGAACGAACCCATAGGTGCGATGATGTTGGATTTCCTCGCTGAAAAACTCGCCAGCGATGAAGCCTTCAGGTCCCAGTTCGACTATACTTGGTATCTGATAAAGGTGATCGATCCAGATGGTACCAAGTTGAACGAAGGTTGGTTTTCAAATCCAGAATCGATAAGAACGTACGCGGAACACTTCTACAGGCCCCCGGGATATCTTCAAGTGGAATGGACCTTTCCTGTGGATTACAAGACTCTGCACTTCCACAATCCGTTGCCAGAAACGAAGGTTTTGATGAACATCATCGATGAAACGAAGCCATCCTTCATGTACTCTTTGCACAACGCCGGCTTTGGTGGCGTTTACTACTACATCAGTGAAGAAGCGTCTTCTCTGTACGAAAAGTACCAAAGAATACCAACGTTGTTCAACGTGCCACTCTCACTCGGTGAACCCGAAGTTCCGTATGCAAGAACTCTGTCCAAAGCTGTATACAAACTCTTTCCGATAAGCGAAGAGTACGACTATCTTGAGAAACATGCGAGTGTCGATCCTGCAAAGATCATAAAATCTGGTGCCAGCTCCGACGAGTACGCGAGCAGAGTTGCGAACACCTTCTCTTTGGTGTGTGAAGTGCCTTACTATTACGATCCGAGGATCGAGGACATTTCCGAAGCTGACATGAGCAGAAGAGAGGCTCGAAGGATAGCTTGGGAGAAAGCCAAAGAGCACTACGAACAGATGAAGGGACCGTTCGAACACTGTGCAAGCTTCGAAGAGGCGAAAGACTTCGCGTTCTACGAGACGTTGAAGAACTACATCGAAACCATGCCGGCGCATTTGGAAGCGGAAAAACATTGGATAGAGACAGATCCAGACCTCGAAAGGAAGGCCACAGTGGCCGAAGTGTTCGACAATCTCTACGTGACTCAGTTCTACCAGAGTTTGAGCTTGGGCATGCTCAGAAGGTTGATGAGCAGTGTTCTGAAGGTGAGAAACGATGAAAAGCTTTCCAGGTTGAAGCAGCAT
>JAPYWY010000144.1 GCA_028276125.1 Pseudothermotoga sp. | reverse complement strand
CGACACATGGACCGACGATTTGAACGAGGCGCTCAGGCTCGTGAAGGAAGCAACGAAGGCTGGTAAACCTTTGTCCGTCGCCCTTCTTGCCAATGCGGCGGAGGTTCACCCGAAGCTCGTCAAGATGGGTGTCATTCCGGATGTCGTGACGGACCAGACGGCCGCGCACGATCCTTTGAACGGTTACATTCCCAAGGGCTTGAGCGTCGAGGAAGCGGCGGAGCTGAGAAAGAAAAACCCACAGGAATACCTCGAAAGGGTTTACGAATCCGTTGTCGAACACGTGAGCGCCATCCTCGAGATGAAGAAACAAGGTGCGAAGGTGTTCGAGTACGGCAACAACATCAGACGCCTCGCTTACGATCACGGAGTGGAGGATGCCTTCCAGATACCAGGATATGTTCCCGAATACATAAGGGAGCTGTTCGCGCAGGGTAAAGGTCCGTTCAGATGGGTTGCGCTCTCGGGCGATCCTCAGGACATCTACGCGACGGACAGAAAAGTTCTGGAGCTCTTCCCTGAGGACGAACATCTGCGCAAGTGGATAGAGATGGCACATGAGAAGGTCAAATGGCAAGGCTTGCCTGCAAGGATATGTTGGCTCGGCCAGGGTGAAAGAACACTCATGGGCCTTGCGATGAACGAAATGGTGAGGAAAGGTGAACTCAAGGCACCGATCGTGATAGGTAGAGACCATCACGATACAGGTTCTGTCGCATCACCTTACCGTGAGACTGAGGCAATGAAGGACGGTAGCGATGCGATCGCCGACTGGCCCATTCTGAATGCTCTGCTGAACACAGCCAGTGGTGCCACTTGGGTTTCCGTACACCACGGTGGAGGTGTGGGTATTGGTTATTCGATCCACGCGGGTATGGTGATCGTCGCAGACGGAACGGATTTGGCTCGTCAGAAGCTCGAGAGAGTCTTGACGAACGATTCTGGCATTGGGGTCATAAGGCACCTCGATGCGGGTTACGAGATCGCTTTGGAAACGGCAAAGAAGAAGGGTTTGAGGTATCCAATGATGGAGTGATCATGAAGATTGGGAGGATTGTGCGATGTTACAAGGTATCCTGGAAATGTTGAAACACACGGCGTTCGCGCATTTCACCTTTGGAAACCTCGTCATGTTTGGAGTTGCTGCAGCCTTGCTCTACGTTGCCGTGAAGAAGGATGCTGAACCATTGTTGTTGGTGCCGATCGCGTTCGGGATAATACTTGGAAACGTGCCACCACAGCTGACTGGAATTTTGAACGAGGGTGGTTTTCTATGGTATCTGAATTACGGTGTGATCAAGGGCATCTATCCCCCCCTCATATTCTTGGGTATAGGTGCGCTCACAGATTTTTCCTTCATGATCTCCTATCCGATAACCATTTTCCTCGGAGGGGCCGCACAGATCGGAATATTCACCGCATTCATGCTCGCAAGGGCCTTGGGTTTCACTTTGAAACAAGCTGCAACCATCGGAGTCATTGGTGGCGCGGATGGTCCAACAACGATCTATGTTGCGAGTCGGTTCTCTCCAGAGATACTCTCTGCCGTCGCCATAGCAGCTTATTCTTACATAGCCTTGATTCCAATCTTGCAACCTCCTGTTTCGAAACTCCTGACGACGAAGAAGGAAAGAATGATAAGGATGGGACCTCCAAGGAAGGTTTCCAAGTTCGAAAGGATCATATTCCCCATACTGGTCACGATCGTTTCGGCAGCCCTTGTACCTCAATCTCTGTCGTTGGTCGGTACGTTGATGCTTGGTAACCTTCTCAGGGAAGTTGGTAACGTGAAGAGGCTCGTCGAGGCTGCGAGCAGGTTCATACTCGATACGGTAACAATCATACTCATGGTGTGCGTTGGGGCTTCTGCGAGGGCGGACGTTTTTCTCAAGCCTGAGAGTTTGAAGATATTCGGTCTGGGTGCGTTCGCGTTCGTTTGCTCGCTTGCGGGAGGCATCTTGTTCGCCAAGTTCATGAACTTGTTCCTGAAGGATAAGATTAATCCACTGATCGGAGCTGCGGGTGTCTCGGCAGTTCCAGATTCGGCTCGGGTGGCACAGAAACTCGCCAGCGAAGTTGATCCAACGAACTTCATACTGATGCACGCTATGAGCCCGAACGTTGCTGGTGTGATAGGTTCAGCCGTCGCAGCGGGTGTTTTCTTGACGTTACTCAAGTGAGGAGGCGAGCGATGTGAAGAAGCAGTACGACATATACATCAACTACGAATGGTGCAAAAGGTGCGGGATATGTTACACGTTCTGCCCGACTGGTGCGTTGTCGAAGGGCGAGTTGCTCAAACCCATCGTCTCAGATCGTAACAAATGCATAGGTTGTTTGATGTGTGAGAATCTGTGTCCGGATTTCGCGATTGCTATCAAGCAACTCGAAACGGTCCAAGGGAGTGTTAAGAATGCCTGAACGCATGTTGATGCAAGGAAACGAAGCGTGTGCCTTAGGTGCGATAAGAGCAGGGTGTCGTTTCTACGCCGGCTATCCAATCACTCCTTCAAGTGAGATCGCCGAGGCCATGGCACGTGAGCTGCCCAAAGTTGGAGGCGTGTTCGTACAGATGGAAGACGAGATAGCCAGTGCCGCGGCGATCATTGGTGCATCGCTCGCGGGAGTGAAGTCGATGACCGCAACGAGTGGACCGGGCTTCAGTCTGATGCAAGAAGCGATCGGTTATGCTGTGATGACCGAAACACCGTGCGTCTTCGTTAACGTCATGAGGGGGGGACCTTCCACGGGTCTTCCCACGCAACCGGCGCAGGGTGACATCATGCAGGCTCGTTGGGGTACGCATGGGGATCACGAGATCATCGCACTGTATCCTTGGAGCGTCGGAGAAACCTACAGACTGATCATCACGGCCTTCAACTACGCCGAGAAGTACAGAACACCTGTGATTTTCCTGATGGACGAGGTTTTGGGACACATGCGTGAGACCTTCGAACTTCCGGACGAAAAGGAGATCGTTGTCATACCGAGACTTCAAGAGACGGAGCTCGAAGAAGAGGAAATCTATACACCATTCGTTGAAAAGGATTTCGGCGAACCAACGCCTGTACCGCTCGTCGAGATGGGAAAGGCGCGGTTCCACGTATCGGGACTCGTTCACGACGAAGCCGGTTTTCCACAATCGAGCTTTGAGGTGAGTGACAAACTCGTGAGGAGACTGTCGAACAAGATTCGCATACACGCCGACGAGATAGCGATGTACGATGAGTACATGACGGATGATGCGGAGATACTCGTTGTTGCTTACGGATCTGTTGCCAGGAGTGCGATCAGGGCGGTCAAGATCGCAAGACAGAGCAAAGTTAAGGTTGGTCTCTTCAGGCCCATAAGCATATGGCCCGTACCGTCGACGAGGCTCAAAGAACTCCTCGGTCGTGTCGAAGCGGTCTTGTTCGCCGAGATGAACCTCGGTCAGTACGCGAAGGAAGTTTTGAGCTTGACCAAGAAGAGCTTGAAGGTCAAATTGGTGACCAAGGTTGGAGGCGTGCTCATAACGCCTGAGGAAATTTTGGATGGTATCAACGAGCTTCATTTAGAGATGAAAGAACTATGAGGGGAGGCACAATTGCATGGTGAACTTGTCGGAACTTCTTTCGATAGCCTTGAACATCGAGGCGGAAGGTTACGCGTTCTACTCCAAGCTCGCTTCGGTGCAAGCTGATGAACCCTCGAAGAAATTGTTCCAAAACTTGGCGCAACAAGAGAGAGAACATCAAGAGATATTCAAAAAGCTGATCGGTGAATTCTCTGAGTTGGATTCTTCAAAAGACAACTGGGTCTCTGAAGAGGTGGCGGGTTATTTGAAGAGCTACGCCAACATGTCGATCTTTCCGACGATGACGAAGATGAAGAACATGAATCCAAGAGAAGCGCTGAAACTTGCCGTAGAAGTTGAGAAGGACAGCATCATATTTTACTCGGAGCTTCTTCCGTACGCAGGAAATGAAAGAGAGACGATAAAGAAAATCATATCGGAAGAGAAGCGCCATCTGATGGATCTTCTGGCCTTGCTCTCTTGACGATTCCAACGATCCTCGGTCTGAACTTTTTTCTGAAGCGTTTATCGTAGAATCTGAGCAGAAAGAAGTAAGCTGCGACGAACGATATTCCCAAGAAAAAGGCGGTGAGCTCGCCGAGTTTTTTCACCGTCAACATCACGGTCAAGATGAACAGAATCGTCGGGATTGTGTAAACGAGAAAAGCTGTTCTGGCAGCGCTGATTGTTGGTGTTTCGACCAGAACGACGTCACCTTCAGCTAAATCGAGATTGTTCCTCCCAACCACGAGATTTATCTTCTGGGCTTCACCAGTGCACAGCATGTTCGCTGGGCATTTTCCACACATGGAGGTTCTGTCTCTCTCCAGTACGACGTCGTCGTTCAGAATCGTCTTCACCACCATCGTTTCACGCGCCATTGTTTTTCTTTGTCCTCCTTTTCCTCAAGTTTCTTCTTCACAGCTTTTAAGACGTCATACACGTTCGATCCGTTCGATCGCGTTAGACCACCCTCCCTCGGGAGGAAGAGAGCACTCGCGATGAGAGTTCTCAGCGGCACATATCGTCTCGTTCTGACTCTGCCAAGCAATTTCAACGTGAATGCTCTGAAGAGTCCTGAGATCAGAAACATCAACTGAATTCCGTATATCGGAAGGTTGCCCGTGCCAAGATGCACGTTCGCGAGAAGTTTCGCAGCCATTCCGCCCGTGAGTGCCCCGATTAAACCACCAACGCCACCCAGAGCCGCATAGGTTGCGAAGTAAGCGCTCGAAGAGCTCTGTGCGACCTCCATGGGTAAGGTGAGGAAAGAAAGGTTTATCGCTGACCAGCCGATACCCGTTATCACTGCATCTGCAATCATGAGGTATCGATAAGTGAACGTGTTCATGAAGAACCACATGGGCGGAAGGAAACTGACGATGAACACGCCCGTCATGGCGATCGATTTGTGGCCGACGATGTCTGAAAGTCTGCCCCAGATGAAGT
>JAPYWY010000143.1 GCA_028276125.1 Pseudothermotoga sp. | reverse complement strand
ACGGGCCTGTGGTACTACGGTTGGACGAGCGATGCGAACATAGCTTACTACAGTCTACCGAGACCCGTTAAAGATATCTTGTTCAAAGGCATGCCAAAGGAAATGATGAACGAGCTTGAAAACTACAAACCAGAACATAACATAAAGGACACCAACATACTTGTTCAGCTCGCTTGGAATCATGCACCAGCCACATATCGCGCAGGTTATAACGTCTACAGATCAACTGACGATGAAACTTGGCAAAAGATCGCTTTCACAACTTATAACTATGCCTTCGACAAATCGGTGGATTTGATGCCTGGTCAGAAGTACTATTACACAGTGAGGACGGTCTACAGAGACGGCACTGAATCAGGCAACAGCAACATCATCGAAGTGATCCCGCTGGATCTTTTCAAGGTTAAGCTCATCTCTCCAGCAGACAATGAAACGAACGTTTCAAGAACACCGACCTTCGTATGGAAACCAGTTGATTGGAGAGATTGGACTTCAACACCAAACATCGGAGGAGATCTCATAGACGACGAAGACATAACTTACGCTTACTATGGTCCGTGGATCTACGACACCGCAGTGAGCGATCAACACATTTTCTACAATGTTTTGACCACCACACCAGGGCCGCAGCAAGTTTCCGTACCGTTCGATCCATACAGTAGTGAAGGTTGGGTGAGAATCTACCCAGATGGCTCTTTAGATACTCAAACCGAACCACTTGAAAAGTACAAGACCTACGAATGGGGCTTGGATATGGCAGCAGCTTATTATGAAACAGACGATGGCATCTGGATCTCCGCAACTATCGATTATGGTTATACTGGCTGGGACAGGTGGACAAACGAAGCAGACTACTTCAACAGATTCACAACCGGTGAGTGAAAAGGGGGTGAGGAAAGATGAAGAGATTTCTAATAGCGATCGCGTTGGTGGCTTTGTTTTTAGCCGGTTGTATGAGTAATATTCCAAAGAACAACGCGAATGAAAAGACCTTTGAAGAGATAGTTGCGCCCATCGAAAAAGATGCTGAAGTCATGGAAAACATAGTCATTGTTGGCTACAAAGATTCGATAGACGATGCGATAGACCTTGTGAAATCGATCGATCCAAATGCCAGTGTGAGGGTCAAGCTCGAACAGATAAATGCCGTCAGCTTCAAAACCACGTTGAGTTTTGCTGAGATCAGAAGCCAAATTTTAGAACGACTCAAATCAGACGTTCAGTTGCGAAAGAAGATATCCTACATCGAGCCGAGCTACAAAAGATACTTGATCGAACCTGTGAAGAACGACAACGCAAAAGATTTACTCGAATCAACTGTCGAAACAAAACAGGTCATGGTGGCAGACGAATTTTGGAAATGGCTCTGGGGCATCAGAAAAGTGAAGGCTCCGCAGGCTTGGGAACTTGGATACACCGGTAAGGATATCATCGTTGCGGTAGTGGACACTGGCGTTGATGGAACCCATCCAGATCTTCAAGGTCAGCTTGTGGAAGGGTATCGACCACTGACGGATGAGACGTTGGATCCAGATATGGACAGCTCCTTTGGTGGCGCCCACGGGACGCACGTTGCTGGAACGATCGCGGCGAAGCGTGATGAGACAGGTGTCGTCGGTGTTGCGCCGGATGCCAAGATAATGCCCATAGTGATATTCGACGAAGATGGATACATCGGAGATGACCTTGTTGCTGATGGCTTTTTGTGGGCTGCTGAGAATGGAGCGAGGATCTTTTCGAACAGCTGGGGCGGTAAAGGTTATTCCATAACGCTCGCTCAGACTATCGCTCTCATAATGAGGTACTACAACGGCATCTTCGTTGCTTCCGCCGGAAACAGCCACACCGACGAGATCCACTATCCATCCTGCTATCCTGGTGTCATAAACGTGGCTGCGAGCACCGCGGTGGACGGTATAACAGATTTCTCGACGCGCGGAAGGTGGATAACTGTCGCAGCTCCCGGAGATTACACGATCCTTTCCACGGTGCCTCTGTGGGATAGTGATGAGTTCTTCGATGGTGAAAATCCGTACGCCTTCTACGGCGGAACAAGCATGGCTACACCGCACGTTTCGGGTGTGATCGCATTGCTGCTGGAAAAACTGGATCAACAAAAAGTGACTTACACACCGTATCAGATCAAAAAGCACATAGCCAACACCGCCGATGACATCATGGCAGTCGGCTTCGACCACGATAGCGGCTGGGGCAGAGTCAACGCTTATAGAGCCTTAATCCAAGATCTTCCATCTGAAGTTGGAGCGAACGTTTTCTTCCAGTTCTACGTGAGGGATATCTCAAATAATGTGTACCTTGCACCTCAGGTCTACGTGACCATGTATCCACAAAGTGACACAATCCCAGTGTACTACGGAAAATCTGATAAATTCGGGCGGTTATGGTTCGTCGGCATTGAACCAGGTGTTTACGACGTTTACATGGCCCTTGGTGATGCGGCGTATCTGGAACTTCCAACCAATCTGCAGATGACTCACTACATGAGAATAACCGTTTACAACGGTGACAATCCGTTCACGCACGTTTTCGAGTTGAATTTTGGGATTTGAGATTGATCTGTCAATCTTGTAAAGAGGGGCCCTGCGCCCCTCTTTTTCGAAGTGACACTGGAGAATTCTCGCCCGGTTCGCCTCTGTCAACGATCGTTGTGAAGGTTGCTTCGCTTCAGCTTCACATCATTTCCCCTCGCGCACCTTACAGAAAAATCTTGCATGCAGAAAAACATTTCGAACTGTACCCATCCCTCACCACCTGGGACGGTGTGGTCGTCGACAAGCAAATTCTGCAGAAGATCGAGCGCGTTCGATATGGAAACAAGGTGAAAACCGTTCCTTACGGGTCGTACGTGCTCAAGGTCAAGCGGGACGATGGCAAGATCTTCACGCACAGCGTACGAGACAACCGCGCCATCTTCGATTACTACCAGATCGGCGAGAGGATCAGACACTACAAAGGCTTTTCTTACTACGAAAAGTACGACAAATGGAAAGATTCTTGGATTCACACAAAGCTGTACGTTCACAAACTGCACCGGTGAGACCCAACTGACCGTGACAGCTAGCGATAGAACGGGTTTGGGTTGTTTCGTGGGCGGATCGAATAGCTGTTCATTTGAGGACTGCGACCTGACAGCCACGACGTCCAATCCAACGCGCCCACACTACGTAAGTGGACTGATTGCGAAGGGAAAGGGATCTAATGAAGAAATCAAGCTAATCGTGAAAAACAATTATGTCCGAATCAGTTTGCGTCCCTCAACGCCAGCATACACACAGAGAGTTCCCTTGATTGCACAACATAACGATTATGTTGTATTTGAGCAGAACGATGCTGAGTGGGAGCAACAACCATAGCCTGTTCTGAACGAGGGGGATCGTCAATCCACAGCTGAACTGGGTTGAACGATCTCTCACAGACCGAACAGTTCCTGATAGTGAGGTTTGCTTTCCTCCTCTCAGGTGAACTTCTGTTCGATCTAAATCTCTAACCGTTTTTTAATGATCTTGGTTCATCATAGAGAAGTTGCACACCCTGAGAGGAGGAAAGTTCATGAGAAAATGGCAGATTCTCTTGGCTTCAACGCTGCTTCTGTTTTTTCTGTTCAGCTGCACTGCACCATTTGTACCAGAGGAACCTTCAACTTACACGATCGAAGGTGTTGTGAAACTTTGGGACGACACACCACTGCAGGGCGTCACGATCAGCGCGGGCACTAAGACGGCAACGACCGACACGAACGGAAATTGGAGGATCACAGATTTGAGTGGACCAGTTACGGTGAGTGCACAGAACAGCGATTATTACATAGTCATCGCAGGCACTGTACAACCCACCAAGAACGTTTCCAACGCCTGCACGGTCAACTTCACTGCCTATTCTGAAACCGAAGAGTTCGGTGGCGGGTATGGTACACAGAACGATCCTTGGATCATCGTGAACGTGTGGCAGTTGGACAACATGAGACACTACATCGATCCATCCACGCCGAGACATTACAAACAGATAAGAGATCTGGACCTGAACGATCTCAGAGCGAGGGTCACTCCCACCGAGGCGAACTGGACGCCCGTCGACTCGATGGGTCCAGACAAGCCCTTTAACGGAAGTTACAACGGAATGGGATTTTCCATAAAGAACATGGTGGTCTTGACGGGCAACAACTCGAGCGATAGATCTTCTGGTTTCTTTGGATGTCTCTTTGAGGCGACGATCATCAACGTGGTCTTCGAGAACGCACAAGTTGACTACGAAGATGCCTCGAACGCGGGTGTTCTGGCTGGACGAATCGACAACAGCACGATCGATGGTGTGATCGTGCTCAATTCGAGAGTCTCTCAGGCTTCCTACATGGGTGGGCTCGTCGGTTTTGCGAACGCTTCCACCTTCAAGAACTGTTCAATCCAAGTCATACTCAACTCGCCGCAGGCTAACCCATCCTTCTACGTGGGAGGGTTCGTCGGTGATTCGAATTATTCGAGTTTTCAAAACTGCCAAGTTCAATCGAGCGCGATAACTGGTAAGTCCACAAGAATCGGAGGCTTTGCAGGAAATTCAGACACGAGCGTCTTTCAGAATTGTCGCTTCCAAGGCACCATAGAAGATGCCACAGCAACCTACGTTGCAGGCTTCGTCGGCTATGCTGAACAAGATGAAGATCTCAGCGTGGACGCCTTTGAAGCTTGTTCCGTGTCGGCTTCTTTGATCGCGCAGAGGGATACTTCGACGATGGACATGCTCAAGATTGCTGGCTTTCTCGGCTTCAGCAATGCTACGAAGAATCTTTCTTTCAAAAACTGCGTTGTTCAAGCAAACATAGAAGTTCCACACTACGGGTTCACAGCGGGTGGTTTCTTCGCAGAGACCAATGGTTTAAACACGTTCAACCAGTGTGGTTTTCAAGGTTCGATCACAGCCAATTCTGAAGAATCCTCCGACATCGGTGGTTTTGGTGGTTTTGCTTACAATCCAACGACTGGTGAAGTGAACATTCAACAATGCTACGCGAGGTTTC
>JAPYWY010000142.1 GCA_028276125.1 Pseudothermotoga sp. | reverse complement strand
TTCGATCGCCGAAACGTTCACAACAGTAGCCTGTGGGGTTGTTGAGAGCGTGTCGAAGGCCCTCTCGAGCGCATTGATTCTCGATGAAAGTTCTATCAGCTCTCCTATCTGGTTCGAAATCGATGTGAGGTTGTTTTCCAGACTGCTCAATCTTTTCGCAGTTTCTTCGGCATTGACTTGCGAGAGAAGTTCTTCGGTGTTTCTGACGAACCGTTCGTAGGCGAGTTGCTGTTGCTTCTGCGCCGTTTCCAAGTCTGAGATCTTGTATATGAGCTGACGTATGTCTGAAACGTTCAGCGCCACCGACAGCTGGTTGAAGCGCATCTCGAGCGAGGTGATGCGCGCCAGTATCTGGTTCACATCGTCCTGCGAGACCGTTGGTATGCTTCTCTGTTCGCTGATCAATCTCTTCGCCGTCGTCAATTCGTCGGATATCTTCTTCACGTCGCTCTGGAGGCTCTCGACCGCTTTCTGGTTCGAATAAACGCTCCTCTCGAG
Organism: Pseudothermotoga sp.; assembly: GCA_028276125.1. Lineage (GTDB taxonomy): Bacteria > Thermotogota > Thermotogae > Thermotogales > DSM-5069 > Pseudothermotoga_A. The sequence continues at coordinate 4,550 of JAPYWY010000142.1, read as the reverse complement.
CGCGGAGAGTCTGTATTCGAAATCGTCGAGTTTTCTGTTGATCAGCGTTAAGACATCCTTGTCGTACTGCGCACAGGCGAAGAGCAACACCACGATCGAGAGCATCAAGAGCCATCTCAAAGTTTTCATTTCTCGAAGGAAACCTCCTGCCATTCCTGTCTGGCCTGTTTCACATAGATCGAATCACTCTTTGAGAACCTCTTGAACAGTTCGGAGAACCAACGAGTCGCTTCCTTCCTGTTTCCAAGACGCTTCTCGATCTCACCAAGGTAAAAGAGCACAGCGATTTGGCGATCTTCCGAGAGGTCTTCTTCCATGTAGCTTTTCAAAAACATTTCCTTCGCTCGTTCCAAGGCTTTCTTCTCCTCGTCTGGCGCGCCCGCGTCCCTGTAGAGCCAGGCAAGCTTCAGGAAACTTTCCGCAGCACGGAAGAACTTCTCTCTTGCAACGTACATCACCGCAGCGATGTTGTACTGGACGGCGGCGTCCCGAACACTTTTGTTTTCGCTCAGTTCGATCTCGAATCCTTTCAGCTTTTCGTGCATCTTCTTTATCGCTTCCACGTGAGAAGACTGAAGCTCCCCAAAATCGTCCTCGAACGATGTGTACAAGCATTTTGGACAACTCACCAACTGGAACATCAACACGTTCACACCGTCGTACACGGGCTTCAAGTCAGATTCTCGACTCTTGATCTTGATCGCATTGCTGAAGATTCTGACCGCCTCGAATTGACTATTGCACACGGGACAAACGTAGCTTTTGTGCCAGAAGGTCCGCAAGCTTTCAGCCTCCGAGCGTCCGAAAGGATTATACTCCTAATTTTCAAGAGAACAACGCCTCGACGAACTGCTTCGCATCGAAGGGTTTGAGGTCTTCCGCACTCTCTCCAACACCGATGAATTTGATCGGTAAAGACAGTTCGTGCTTTATGGCGAGAGCGACGCCTCCCTTGGCAGTTCCGTCGAGCTTTGTGATTACCAAGCCCGTCACGTTCACCATCTCTTTGAAGATCCTCGCCTGCACCAAACCGTTCTGTCCCGTCGTCGCGTCTATGACGAGCAAAACCTCGTGTGGTGCACCGTCGACGAGTTTTGCAACGACTCTGTGTATCTTTCTGAGCTCCTCCATGAGGTTCTTTTTGGTGTGCAGTCTTCCCGCCGTATCTATGATCACGATGTCTTTAGACTTCGACTTTGCGTGGTTCACCGCATCGTAAGCGACCGCAGCAGGATCACTGCCTTCCTCGTGCGCGATCACGGTGCAGTTGATCCTTTCTCCCCAGACTTTGAGTTGCTCGATCGCGGCGGCCCTGAACGTGTCAGCGGCGGCCATCACGACGCTCTTTCCCATGGCTTGAAATTGCGAGGCGAGTTTCGCAACACTCGTGGTCTTACCTGAACCGTTCACTCCCACCACACTTATCACGCTCGGAGAACCCGTCAAATTCAACGATGTGTCGGCATCCAAGAGCTCGACGAGTATCTTCTTCAAAGAAGCGATCGGATCGTCCGATCTTTCTTGCTTGAGCTTTTCTATGATCCATGTCGTTGTTTGGTGTCCAACGTCCGCGGCGATGAGCAATTCCTCAAGTTCTTGAAGTGTCTCTTCGTCGATCCTTCCAACACCGAGAAGCTGCTTTATTCCATCGAAGAATGTCTTCCTCGTCTTTTCGAGACCCTGCCTGAGCTTTTCGAAGAACCCCACACCTCATCTACCTCTCTGTGGATCGTACGAATCGAGCATCTTGATGGATGCCTCAACGACTTTTGAGACGTTCGCCTCTATCTTGTTTTGAGTCTTCTCGTTCCTCAATTTCAACTCGACGAAACCATCCTGCAGCGACTTTCCAACGGTGATCCTCAGAGGGAAACCTATCAAGTCGGCGTCTTTGAACTTCATGCCCGGCGATATCTCTCGATCGTCCAGAAGGACTTCGATTCCTTTGTTGTTCAGTTCTCTGTACACGGACTCGGCGAACTTCTTCTGGCTCTCATCGTTCGTCGAAACGATCGTCACGATGACCTCGTAGGGCGCGATGGACCTTGGCCAGATGATCCCATCTTCATCGTTGAGCTGTTCCACAACGGCAGCCATGGTCCTGGAAACACCCCAGCCATAGCAACCCATTATGAAAGGCTTGAGATTACCTTCTCTGTCCATGTAGTAAGTTCCCATGGACTGAGAGTACTTCGTGCCGAGCTTGAAGACGTGTCCAAGCTCGATGCCCTTCATCGCCTGCAGAGGTTTTCCGCAGACGGGACAAGGATCGTTCTCGACGACGAGCACCAAGTCTGTGTACTGCTGGACTTGGAAATCTCTTCCAACGTTGGCATTCACGTAGTGGTAGTCTTCCTTCATGCCTCCAACGACCACGTTCTTCAGATGTTTCACACCGTGGTCGGCCACGATGGGCACGTTCACACCTATAGGCCCTATGAACCCAATGGGCACTTTGAATCTCTCGAAGACTTCCTCAGGATTCGCGAGCCTCAGCGATTGATCCTTCATGAAGACCTTCAGTTTCTCCACGTTCAACTCCCTGTCACCTTGGATCAGCGCCATGATGAAGCCGTTTCTGCCGACGAACAACAACGACTTGACGATCCTCTTCGGCTCGACGGAGAGAAAATCTGCCACCTGCTGGACCGTGCGCACGTTCGGTGTGTGAACGAGCCGGATTGGCTTTTCGTCTTCATGGATCTCTTCGTACTCACCCTTGTAAGGTGCCTGCTCGTCGCTGGAAGAGTAACCACAGTTGCTGCACTTGAGCAGATTGGTTTCACCAACTTGTGCAAAGCTCACGAACTCATGCGATTGGCTTCCGCCGATCGCACCACTCGCTGCCTCGATGATCATGTATTTGAGGCCAATCCTTTCCGCGATCTTGCTGTACGCTCCACTACATGCCTTGTACGCTTCGTCCAGAGATTCCTCACTGTCGTGGAAACTGTAGCCGTCCTTCATGATGAACTCTCTGGCGCGCAGCAGTCCGAACCTCGGTCTGATCTCGTCCCTGTATTTGGGACCTATTTGGTACAGAAAGAGCGGAAGTTGTTTGTAAGAACGTACCTCGTCCTTCACGAGGAAGGTGACCATCTCTTCGTGTGTGGGACCCAGCGCGAAGTCTCTGCCGTGTCTGTCCTTGAGCTTCATCATCTCGTCACCATAATCGTCCCAGCGTCCCGTCATCTGCCACAGCTCCGCAGGATGAATGATGGGCATGGAGATCTCTTGAGCCCCGATCTTGTTCATCTCTTCCCTTATGATGTTCTCTATCTTCGAAAGCGTCCTCTTCGCCAGCGGTAGGTACGTGTAAACCCCCGCAGCCGCCTTCCTGATGAACCCAGCCCTGTACAAGAGTGCGTGACTCACGACCTCCGCGTCCGCGGGAGCTTCTTTGACCGTTGGAGCGTAAAGTTGTGAGAATCTCACGATCCACACCTCCGATTCTTCCAAGCTCTCAATTGTATTCTATCGTGTGTGACGATTCAGGGTCACATGACTTCATCACGATTCAGTTAATTCGATTTGACCTGTGTCTCTCATCTCTGTAGAGTACAACAACATCGGGGGATAACATGCGAGTGACACTCAAAGCGAACTCCATAGAGGAACTACTATCGCTTCTGGAGAAGAACTATGGGCCCGATTGGTATGACAAGGTGAGCGTCCTAATAAATGAAGTGTCTGGCCAAATAGAGGCTGCGGTGGAACCTCTGAAAGCCGTCGATACTCAAACAGCACTGGACAACATAGGTTCGATCAAAATCGAGCACATATCTTTGCCAGAGCTGAGCCTTTTGGAAGAACAATACGCAGAACCGATCGTTCGAGTCATCATGTCCGAAGACAAGATGACCGCAAGTGTCATGATAATTCCTGGATTCAAGAGGGTCATGCCCACGGTTGAAGAGATCAAACAGGCTCTGTCTGATGCGAAGGTCGTCTACGGAATAGACGAAGGTGCCATCGAGAAAATTGTGAAGGAACAGAGGATCTTTTCCGAGATACCAGTTGCCTTTGGGAAGAAACCGATTCTGCCCAAAGACGCATCCGTCGAATTTCTCTTCCCAGCCAGCGGTTTCGTTCTGGAAAAACCTCAGGAAGGGGAGTCGATAGATCCCGCATCGCTCTACAAGATATTCACGTGTAACAAGGGCGATGTACTCGCGATCAAGAGGAAAGCTTTCGAAGGTGAAGATGGTGTAACGGTGACCGGTGAACTCGTCAAGGTTCAAGAACCAAAAGACATTAACCTGGCGAGTTTCATAGGAGAAAACGTTCGCTTGTCGCCAGATGGGATGCAGATCCTTGCCAACTGTGATGGTCAGCCTTATCTGAAAGATTCGAAGGTAAATGTGAGAGAACTGCTCGTGATCGACAAAGATCTTGGCTACGATACGGGAAACATCGACTTCAACGGGAGCGTTGTGATAAGCGGGAATGCGGAGGGACCGTTCAAGGTTCGGGTGAAGGGCGATCTTCTGATACTCGGTGTCCTCGGTGAGATACACGTGGATTGAGGTGGCTCGCTCAGGGTTCAAGGT
>JAPYWY010000141.1 GCA_028276125.1 Pseudothermotoga sp. | reverse complement strand
GTACGGTTTGCCATCTTGAATGATCGCCCGACAAAAGTCTTCGTACAGCGGAACGTGACCATGACCGTACACGGTCTCTGGATCTGCCAAGTTCATGAAGGGATGAGTTTCTTCATTGGGGAAGCGCCAAACTAAAATCCTGTTCACCGCAAGCCCTCCAACCTTCACCGTTCCCCTCTCTCCAAAGATCGTGAGGACTTCTTCCAAGTTTCTGTCGAAGACGTTCGAGGTTGCCTCTATGATACCAACGCAACCCGATTCGAATTCCACTATCCCGATCCCGAGGTCCTCCACGGAAATGTAAGGATGATTCAGATTCTTGATCAATCCCAGTACGCGTTTCGGTTTTTCACCGAGCATCCACTGTAACAGGTCTATTCCGTGGATCGACTGGTTCATGAGCACGCCACCGTCTTGTTCCCATGTTCCACGCCAAGTGTCCTGCTTGTAGTAACTTTCGTTCCGATTCCAGTGCACCGAAACGGTGCCGTGGAACAACCTTCCAAAGGAACCGTCTTCTATCCTCTTGCGGACTTCTTGGATCGGGGGGTTGAACCTGTTCTGGTGGCACACACCAACTTTCAGCTTCTTCCGCTTCGAATTTTCGACGATCTCTTTCAAATGCCTCGTATCGAGTGCGAGTGGCTTTTCGACCAGGACGTGTTTCCCAAACTCCAACGCCTGCATCGTCATTTCGTAGTGGAGGCCACTCGGTGTCGCTATGGAGACGAAATCTACATCAGCTCGACGCAACACATCGACGTACGAGGTAAAAACCTCTGGCTGCCTGCCAAGCTTCTTTTCGATGATGTCGGCAGTCTTTCGTGCCCTCTCTTCAACGATGTCACACACCGCCACTGGCTCTAGGAGATGAGCATTTTTCTCGATCGCCTCGACGTGTTTCGAAGAGATCCTTCCACAACCCACAAGGGCCATTCTCAGCTTCACTGTGAAACACCTCTCACGATGCGCCAAATTCGCTCAGAAGTTTTCCCATCGCCAAAGGGATTTCCTGAAGGATCGAGCTTTTTCTGACTCGCCAAGACCATCGCCTCATGTATCGAACTTTCCTCAGTTCCTGCGAGTATTCCAAAACCTGATTCTATGAGCTCTGGCCTTTCCGTCGTGCGCCTTGCGACCACGACGAACTTTCCGAACGATGGAGCTTCTTCTTGAACTCCACCAGAATCGCTGACCACGAACCAGCAACCTTCCAGCAGAGCAAGGAAAGAGACGTAGTCAAGAGGTTCAACCAAGTGAAAGTGCGGATCCGATCCAACGGTGTCAAAGACGATCCGTCTCACGCTGGGATTCTTGTGTACTGGTAACACGACGTGAACATTTCTCTCTCGTGCGAATCTTGCAACAGCCGAGAGTATCGACACCATCCTCTCGCCTATGTTCTCTCGCCTGTGCAGGGTCATCAGGATGTATTTTTCGAAAGGAACAAGTTGAGATCTCACCTGCGATAGGTTGAAACTGTTGCTTATCATGTTCAACGCATCGACCACCGTGTTGCCCACCGTGTAGATACGATCTTCTTCTATGCCTTCCTTGATCAAGTTCTCCTTCGCATTGTTCGTTGGCGCGAACAAGTATGTGCTGACAACGTCGATGACTCTTCTGTTCATCTCCTCTGGGAATGGATCGTAGAGGTCGTGGCTCCTCAAACCCGCCTCGATGTGTGCAACTTTAATCTTTGAATGAAACGCACAGATCGCACAGCTCATTGCGGTCGTGGTATCGCCCTGAACGAACAGAATGTCAGGCTTTTCTCGTTGCAAAACTAAAGGTAGTCTCTGCATGATGCTCGCTACGATGCTGTCGAGCGTTTGATCGTGCGTCATCACGTTAAGATCGTACTTGGCTTCCACACCGAACACGTTCATCATCATGTCCATCATTTCTCTGTGCTGTGCAGTGGCCACGACGAAGGCCTCTTCACCCTTTTGGAGGAAGAATTTGTACACCGGTGCAACCTTGATCACCTCTGGTCGGGTGCCGAACACGAAGCAGAACTTCAATGTCTGACCTCCAGTGACATCTTGTTTCCTTTGCTGTCTATTGCCACACGCATCACGAGTCGTTCCACTTCGATCTCGTACACGGCATCCTGATCGAGGTCCGCGTAGGCGACCATTCTCTGAGAGATCGGACGAACCTCGGATTCTGGAACGAAGAGTGCTCGGGAGAACCTCTTGAATGCGGTCTCGTCAAGACTTGTGTCGAACGCGACCACGGAGACTGCGCCGTAGAGAAACGCCTTTTCCAAGAATTGTTCACAGCTTTTCGAAGGGATCGGCTTCACGATGTTCTGTTCGACACGGCCTAAGCAAATGAGTTCATTCTTGATGAAATCCGGTATCAACCCCTCGGCACGTTCGTAGTTCACAATCCTTTGAAAGGCTGCCTCACCCAAGAGAACGAGCCTTCCCGTGAAGACAATTTGGTCCGACGCTTTCAATTTTCTGACGACGTTCAGTGACACTGGATACTTGACGAACAACATCGTTTACTGCTCCTTTCAACCTGTGAAGATGATCGTGAGTTTTTCAATAAACTTCACGAACGGATTCATGATCAACGGCATGATCCAAAGAAAAAGCAGTGCTAACATGAAGAGAACGCCGTAAACTTCGTACTTCAAGTACCATTCCGTGTAACTCTCGGGCAACAACGCACCGAGGATCCTTGAACCGTCCAGAGGCGGTATGGGGAAGAGAGAAAACAGCGCATAGGTCAGACTGAACCTTGCAGCCTTGCTGAGCGTCTCGAAGGTGAGCTCGGAACTGTTCAAGAATCTTGCCAGGATACCATAGGTGAGAAAGCAAGCCATGCCTATCGCCGGGCCAACCAAGGATACCAAAAGAAAGTGTCGCTTTTTCTTCCTCAAGTTCCAAGGTCTGACTGGAACAGGTCGAGACCAACCGAAGTTGAGGAAGATGAAGGCCAGAGTACCGATGGGGTCGAGATGAACGAAAGGATTCAAGCTGGTTCGACCGACCTTCGCCGGCGTTTGATCACCCAGCCTGACCGCCAACTTAGCCTTCAAGTATTCGCGCGGCACAACAGTCAAGAGCACGGCTAAAAACCCCGTCACGGTCTGTCTGAAAAGTGACGTCAGAGCCACTCGTGCACCTCGACTCAGATTCTATCACGAAGGGGGCATCATTGTAGCTTCAGAAAGACAGTCTTATCTCTGAAATCGATCGTGCCAGGTTCTGGATACTGTTCTTTCACCGTTCCCACACCGTCGTACTTAACATTTTCTCTCTTGATTCCTATTTGTTCCAGTATCAGCAGTGCGTCACGCAGTGTCAGGCCCTTGAGGTCAGGCATCACGGTCGTTGTGACGTTCAACGGATGTTCCTTTCGGATCTGAAGAATTCTCTTCACTATCGCTGCGAACACAGGCGCAGCGACTTCCCCTGCCAAATACGGACCCGCTGACGGTTCGTCCATGTACACCAAGACAGTGTATAGAGGATCTTCGGCCGGAAAATAGCCCACGAATATGGAGAAGTATTTTTCTTTGTCTTTTCCATCCACAAGCTTCTGTGCGGTTCCAGTCTTACCAGCGACGCTCACCTGAAGCACGTTGGCACGCTTGCCAGTTCCTTCGAGCACAACACGTTGCAAAGCTTCACGAATGAATTGACAGGTTCTCTCGCTGATGACGCGTCTTTCCTCCACGTTTTTTTGCTCGACGATCGTTGGTTTGACGTACTTACCGCCGTTTGCCAAGACGTTGAAAGCTGCCAAAAACTGAATGGGGGGTGTCCCTATGCCTTGGCCTATACTGATCATCGCAAAGTCTATCTTCGACCACTGGCTCGGCTTTCTGAGTACACCGGGTATTTCTCCAGCTATCTCGATGTTGGTTTTCTCGCCGAATCCGAACTTCTTGAGCCATTCGTAATATGCCTCGTCACCCAACTGTTCTTTGATGCGCTTTGCGATCATGATCGTTGCACTGTTGCAGGAATGAACCAACGCTTCGCTCACGTTCACGGTGCCGTGTACATCAATGTCTCGAACGATCACGTCCAGTTCTGGCACCGGTTTTATCTGACCAATGCAGTTGAAGGTCTCTTTGCCGTTGAGTACACCACTTTCCAGGGCGATCGAGTAAACGATGGGTTTCAACGATGAACCAGGTTCAAAGTAACCAAGCACAGCGTCATTCCAGTTTCTCGTCGTCACCATGGCCCTGATTTTTCCCGTTTTCGTTTCCATGACTATGGCACCAACACTCAGGGCTTGGTTTTGTTCCTTGGCCTTTAGAATCTCTTCGTAACAGACCCGCTGGAAATCCATATCTATGGTCAATTGAACATCCTTCCCATCTATAGGCTCGTCGAGATATTCCAGTTTGGGCGACAATGTGACGAAGCCAGAAAAGCGCAAGAAAAGCCTGCCGTCTTTCTTGCCACTCAGTTGTGAATCGAGAGCTTCTTCCACGCCACCTATTGCGCGTTTGCCAACGACGCTACCCAAGATCTTATCCATGCCGAAATCGATGAACCTTTTCCTCCGTGGCTCGAGCTCTATCGACACGTAAGGAAGCAACTCCGTGGGTATCAGTCTGAGGATCTCATCTCGGGATGCACCTTCGCCGAGTCTGAGGAACCTCTGTTTGCTCGACAAGACATCTCGGCTCGTTTTACCAACGTTGAAGTTTCTCAGTAGAAGTTCCAGATGCGGTACCAGTCGATCCAGTTTTGCACTCCTGAGATAGTCGATGTCCAGGTACGCCACGTTGATGAACTCATCGTACGCGCAGAGCCTACCTTGGGCGTCGAGGATCTTACCCCTTGAGGCGGGAATTCGGATCGTCCAGACTGGTCCAACACGAAAATTGAGGCTTCTCAAAGAGAGCAACACAAAGGAGCCCACCGAGAAGAAAAGGAAGGCAAAGACCAAGAACTTCAATCGATTCGATACGACCTTATTGCCCATCAGAACCCGGACCGATCACCTCTCGTGAGGACATCAACAGAATCAGTTCAGCTTGTAATTGGCTCAGCTGCTGTTCACGCTCGAAGATGCGCGTTTGTAAAACTTTGTTT
>JAPYWY010000139.1 GCA_028276125.1 Pseudothermotoga sp. | reverse complement strand
TCGGCGCGAACTTTCTGAACTTCAAGAGCACTCTTCTTTCACCGCTCGAAAGTTTGTACTCGACGCTTTCTTCCAGTTGAACCTTCAAAATTTCAGCAGCCCTACCCGCCTGCGTCATCTCCTCGGACCAGTTCGGTCCTTTGTAGAAGAGCAAGAGACCGTTGAGTTTACAGAACGGCGCGCAGAGTTCCAAAAGGATCCTCAAAGGTGCCACGGCGCGCGCCGTGACGTAGTCGAAGCTTTCTCTGTGACGATCGGCGAGGTTTTCTATCCTCGAACACACCACCTCAACGTTTTTCAGTCCGAGCCTTTCGATCGTGTTCGAGAGCCACGCTGTTTTCTTTTTCGAAGAATCGACCAAGACACTCTTGATCGGATGCACCATCGAGAGTATCACGCCTGGAATTCCTCCACCAGTCCCAACGTCCAGCAGTTTACCCTCGAGCGATCCGATGGGCAAAAGAACGTCGGCCACGTGTTTGTGCACCGCCGATTCAAAATCCTCGATGCTCGATAGGTTCAAAGGTGCATTGATGAGCAGCGAAAGATAGCGAGCGATCAGCTCGATCTTTTGTTCGTCCAAATTCAAACCGTAGCCTTGCAAGATTTCTCGAACCTTTTCGCAATGGAGGTTCAGTTCGATCTGTCCCATTCGTGCGCCGAAGACTTCGCCCCATGCAACCACAAGACGAATCTCTTCGTCCTCCTTGAGAACTATTGTACAGGTTTTTCAGAACAGGCTGATCTGCTCTTTCTCGGGCAGGCCCTCGAGTTCAACGTACTTTTTGAAGATGTCCAAATGAGATTTGTTGAGCTTCGTTCTTTTGAGAATATCTTCGAGGGAACTGAAGGGTTTTTCGCTCCTCGCTCGAATTATGGATTCTGCAACGTTGTCTCCAAGGTTCGGAAGTTTGTTGAAAGGTATGCGCAGCTTTTTTCCTTCGATCAGGAAGAGCCTCGCGTGGGATTTGTTTATGTTCGGCGGCAAGAAAGAAAAGCCACGCGCGAACATTTCGAGCATGACTTCGAGTGTGGTCTCCGCCGCCTTGTCTCGCACGTCTTTTTCCCCAACATTTGAAAGTTCAACGAGCTTCTTTTTGACCATCTCAGGACCGTACAGGGCCGCATCGATGTCGAACTCTTCGCCTTTCAGTGTGAAGAAGGTTGCGTAGAAAGCGAGTGGGTGATGAACCTTGAAGTACGCGATCCTGAAGGCCATGCTCACGTAAGCAGCAGCGTGTGCTTTGGGGAACAGATACTTTATGCGTTTGCACGATTCGATGTACCATTCCGGCACGTTCAGCTCACGCATGAGCTTTTCGTCTTCCTCGCTCAGGCCTTTACCTTTTCTGACGTTCTCCATGATCTTGAAGGCTTTCGAGGCGTTCATGCCCATCTTTATCAGATAGTTCATGATGTCGTCCCTACAGGCGATGACCTGAGAGAGCGTGGCTTTGCCTTGTTCTATCCAATCTCGTGCGTTGTTGAGCCAGACGTCCGTACCGTGTGAGAGACCCGAGATCCTCACCAAGTCCGCGAAAGTTTTCGGTCTGGTCTCAGTGAGCATGCCCCTGACGAACTGTGTTCCGAACTCTGGAATGCCCAGAGTACCAACGTCGGTCCTGTTGTCCAGATCCTGCGGTGTCACACCGAGTGGCTCGAGGCTCGAGAAGATCTTCAGCGTTTCCTCATCGTCCATCGGCACGGTCATCGGATCTATGCCCGTCAGATCTTTGAGGATCTTGACGAACGTGGGATCATCGTGTCCGAGTGCATCTATTTTCACCAGATCGTCGTGGATGGATTCGTAATCGAAATGGGTCGTGAAGACCTTGGCTTCTTTCGTGTTCGCTGGATACTGAACGGGAGTGAAGTCGTATACCTCGAACTCTTTCGGTATGATCATGAGCCCGCCTGGGTGCTGACCCGTGGTTCTCTTCACACCCGTGATCGCTGCGGCGAGTCTTTCGATCTCGGCCTTTCTCACCTTTCTTCCGAGCTTTTCCTCGTACGCTCTCACAAAACCGTAAGCCGTTCGCGCGGCTATGGTGTTTATCGTACCTGCCCTGTAGACGTAATCCTTGCCGAAGAGTTCTTCAACGAATCGGTGCGCATCTTCTTGGTAATCCCCAGAGAAGTTCAAGTCTATGTCTGGCACCTTGTCTCCTTCGAAGCCCATGAAGGTCTCGAAGGGAATATCTTGGCCGTTGCGTTCCAGCACTCCACCGCACTTTGGACAGTTCTTCTTTGGTAGGTCGAACCCAGAGCCGTAACGACCAGATTCTTCGAATTCGATGTAGTGACATTCCTTACAGTAGTAGTGCGGTGGCAGGGGGTTCACCTCCGTTATGCCCAGCAGGTGGGCAACGAGAGAGGAACCGACCGAGCCTCGCGAGCCGACCACGTAGCCATCCGACAGAGACTTGTCGACCATCTTCTTCGCGATCAAGTACAACACCGCATAACCGTGGTTTATGATCGCATTGAGCTCTTTCTCGATCCGTTTCTGAACGGGCTCTGGCAAAGGATCTCCGTAGACTTCGATCGCTCTCTGCATCGTCAAGCTTCTTATCTGTTCCTCGGCTCCCTCGATCTTTGGAGTGTGGAGCTTTTTCTCAAGTGGCACGATGTACTCAATGCTTTCCGCAATCTGGCTTGGATGTTTTATCACCACTTCGCGCGCTTTTTGCTCGTCCTCGAGTATCTCCATGGCTGCTTCGATCATCTCTTGCGTTGTTCTGAGGTAAGCCCTCGGCTGATCTGGAATCGTTTCACTCTGTGGCGCCATGAGCACCTTTCTAATCTTTTCGTCCTCCGGGTCCAAAAAATGCACGTCCCCACTCATCACGACAGGTATCTTCAGTTTCTCACCGATCTCGTAGAGCCTCCTGTAGATCTGCTTGAGCCTTTCGCGCGAGATACCAAGCTCGTTGTCCATCGGTACGAGGTCCAGAGGCATGATCTCTATGAAGTCGTAGAAGGACGCGGTCTCTTCTATTTCTTCTTCGTTCGCACCGGCCAGGATCTCCTGCACCAGCTCTCCAGCGAGGCACGCACTACCTATCAGCAAGCCTGAGCGCATCGTCTGAAGTTCGCTCTTGGGTATGCGAGGCACGCTGTGGAAGTACTTCACGTGTGCGTTCGAAACGAGCTTGTAGAGGTTCTTGAGACCTTCTTTGTTCTGCACGAGGATCGTGGCGTGGAAAGGTTTGGACTGGGTTACGAGAGATTCCTTGTGGACCGACTCGACCTTTTTAAAACTCGTCACACCCTTGTCTTTGAGGATCTTCAAAAGCTCCAAGAACACCTTCGCCGTCACCTTGGCGTCCTCGAGTGCCCTGTGGTGTTTGAAAGAACCGATCTTGAAGTGAGAAACGAGCTTTTCGAGATTGTAACTCGACAGTCGCAAGAGCCTCTTCGCCAGGGCCAAGGTGTCTATGACAGGAAGGTTCCAATCGACGTTGCAGACTTTCTTGGCGTAGTGCCTGAGGAATCTGTAATCGAAGTTCGCGTTGTGTGCAACCAGAACGCTGTTTTCACAGAGCTTCAAGAACTCAGGGAGTACCTCCTCTATGGTGGGTTGATCCTGAAGCATCTCGTCGGTGATGTTGGTGAACTGAACGGTGAAGGGATCGAGCTTCTCTTTCGGTTTCACGAGACTGTGAAACTCTTGAACGATCTCCCCGTTCTCAACGACGATTGCACCGATCTCTATGATCTCGTTGAACATGGGATGCAGCCCCGTCGTTTCGAGGTCCACGACGACGTACCTGCTCGATTCTACACTCACATCTTCGCTGTTCAAGATGACGGGTTCAGCATCGTTCACAACGTACGCCTCTATACCGAAGATGGGCTTGATCCCATGACTCTTGCACATCTCGAAAAACTGCGGAATGCCCTGCACCACACCATGGTCGGTGAGTGCGATCGCTTTCCATCCCCACCTCGCAGCCGTCTTAACGTAGGCTTCTATGTCGAGCACGCTGTCCAGATCGCTGAACTTGCTGTGCGCGTGCAGTTCGACACGCTTTTCGGTTGCTTCGTCCATTCTTTCGTCGTTTTCGAGCTTTTCGAAATCGTCGACGTACAGTATCGGTTCGTTGTTCTCGTCGAATTTCAACGTTCCAGTGAAAGCGACGTGGTCCTGTTCTTGAACGGAACTCAGAACCTTGTCGATGGTGCTGTTGCTCACGACACACTGTAGTGAATCGATCTTATCCGTTATGTACACCAATAAGGTGCGCTTTCTACCCTCTCTCAGGTCCATCTTGAAAACCGTGCCTTCGACTTTGACCTTACTCGGTTCGGTCGGTAGATTCGACGGGCTGAAGAACTTCGATGTTTTTCTTCTCTTTTTGGGTTTTTCCTCGACCACCACGATGTGTTCTTCTTTCATGCTGTCCACAGGTGGTTGAAGGACCTCTATCTCGATGGGCCTCTTGATGCCAGTCAAGCTTTCTATCTTCTTACTCACATCGACCAACTTTCCATTGAGTCTTTCTCTTGCGAAGTCTCCCGTCACCTTCAAAATCACTTTGTCTTGGAACAGCAAGACGTCGTGAAGGTACGGAAAGCTTCCGTTCAGTTCTTTTCTGAGCTTTTCCAGCTCGATGTTGGCTTGCATGAACTGGAGCGAAACGTGAGCTCCCAGTTCTCTCGAGAGTCTTTCACAGAAGTCATCTTGGCGGGAGAACTGCTTGTCTATTCTGACGATCAAAGTGTTCGTGATCGCGTCGTACACGATGCCATGAACAGTGCAAGGTTCTTCCAGATTCATTCCGAGCGATTCTGCGAGTTGTTTCAGATCCATCTTCAACTCTTCGACGAACAACCTTCTCATTGCTTGAACCTCCACTCGAACTTCCTTGTGTGCGCGTGACATATCGCGATCGCGAGCGCGTCGGCGGCATCGTCCGGCCTTGGCTTTTCTTTCAGTCCCAGCAACAGCATGACCCACTTTTGAACATCGCCCTTGCTGGCCTTCCCGCTCCCGGTGACCGCCTTTTTGACCACGTGCGGTGTGTATTCGAAGATGGGAATTTTGAGCTCTACCACCGCGAGCAACGATACACCACGAGCTTCGCCGACCGCTATGGCGGTGGT
>JAPYWY010000138.1 GCA_028276125.1 Pseudothermotoga sp. | reverse complement strand
TAAACCCTGCCGTTTTTCATCCTCACACACATCGGTCCAAAGATCGATTCGTAGGTGAAACTTTCCACAAAAACCCTCCTCAATCCTTCCCGCACGATGATAACACGAACGTTTTTCCGTTCCTTTGCGCCGTTGTCCCGAATTCGACAACAGTTAAACATCTTTTTATCCCAAGGGGAACTGTTTCTTAACGGGTCCCATCCTCGCCCCATATGTATACATACGTATATTATATTATGGGAGCGCTCCTGGAAGGTACCAAACCCGAGGCCGTTTCGAGGACGGTTCGTTCGTGTGTGCGGTTTCGATGACTCTTCGAGCCAAAGGAGGTGAGCTTGTGAACTTCGTGGAAGTCCTCAACACCGTGGCTAAGCTCATCGCACTCGCCATCTGTTTGGTTGAAAGACCAAAGGATGGGGCAAAGAAAAAGCAAGAGGTCAAAGAGATGGTTTATTCCTTTCTGAAACAGTTCAACATCAAACTACCCATGCCACAGTTCGTCTTCGACTGGATGCTCGACATCGCCATAGACAACATCGTCAAGTACTTCAACCAAACGATATGGAAGGAGAAAGCGGCGTGAAAACATCGTTTTCGAACTGGGAGAAATACGAACCATACTTGAGAGGCTTGTGCAAGGTGGTGTACGAGAGATACGGCTGGAACATCGAAAGTTATGAAGATCTCTACCAAACCGCGTGCTATTTGCTTTTGATTGCGCTCAACGATTTCGACGGCCGTGGGGATGAGGCAGGTTATGTGAAACAGTACGTGAGAAGAAAGCTCTTCAACATGCTCAAAGACGGTGAAAACGCCCCAAAACACAACCATCATCCGTTCAGCTTCGTCAAACAGAGACATCAGAAGGTTCAGTTCGTCCTCTGTGAGGAAGATATCTTGGAACTTTACCAATTTTAGCCCCCTTTGGGGGCTTTTTTCTTTGCAGCGAAGTCGTCCGCCACAGTCCTCAACGTAGGATCACAGCTTCTTCATTCACAATCCCTCTGAACTCACAAACCTTGGGACTTCAGGACTGAATATAGCACATAACTTTTTGACACCGTGCGAAAATCTAAAATGGACCCGGCGCGTCTCCTTGCCAATAGAATTTCCCATCTGTTCCCTGCGAATATTAATAATTGCCACCGTTTGAAGGCATCTGGCAAGACTTGCATTGGCTTTCCGCTATCACCAAATTTTGGTTAAAATGTTCAGAGGTGATGTTGGCATGGAAAACTTTTCCATCAATGCTAAGAGAGTGAGGATCCTGAAGTCTGTCGAGAGCAAAAGGATCGGTCCAATCGTTTATTGGATGCAGAGAGATCAAAGATGCCAAGACAACTGGGCGCTCTTGTTCGCACAGAGTTTGGCACTCTCCAAAGACGTTCCCTTGATCGTCCTCTTCAACGTCGTTGCCAAGTTCTTGGACGCGACCTACAGACAGTATCATTTCATGCTGAACGGACTTTTGGAAGTGAAGAAACATCTGGAAGATTACAACATTCCTCTTCTGGTGAGCTTCGGTGAACCGGCCCAGCAGATCGCTCGAATTTTGAAGCAGCTGAACGCGTCCTGTCTGGTGTGCGATTTCAACCCCTTGAGGATCGTTCGAAGGTGGAAGGAAGAGCTGCTGAAAAGGATCGATATACCTTGCTACGAGGTGGATGCGCATAACATCGTTCCGGCGTTCTTCGTCTCAGACAGGCTGGAACATGGAGCCTACACGCTGAGACCGAAGATCAAAAGGAACCTGAAGACCTTCTTGGACGAATTTCCGAAGCTGTCGAAGATGAAGCCATGCGGTGTTTCACAGCAATTGAACTTGAAAGAGATAGTTGAAAGACTGCAGATAGATTTTTCCGTTCAGCCTGTCGAATGGCTCAAACCGGGTGAAAGTCACGCAAGACAAGTCCTCGAACAGTTCTTGAAGGAAAAGCTCGAGCACTATCAAGCCTTGCGGAACGATCCAACGGTGGATGGAACTTCGAACCTTTCGCCGTATCTACATTTCGGCCAGATCTCTGCACAGAGGGTCGCGCTCGAAGTTTCAAAGTTCCACGACAGATACCCTTCCTCCGTTGAAGCCTTCCTGGAAGAGCTCATCGTTCGAAGAGAGCTTTCGGACAACTTCTGTCTCTACAATCCGAATTACGACTCTTTCGAAGCCTTTCCCAACTGGGCTAAGGAAACTTTGCTGAAACACGAAAAAGATGAAAGAAAATACATTTACTCCCTCGAAGAGCTCGAGAACGCGAAGACCCACGATGAACTTTGGAACGCCGCACAGAGGCAGTTGACCAAAACTGGAAAAATGCACGGTTACATGCGAATGTACTGGGCAAAGAAGATCTTGGAATGGACAGAGAACGCGAAAATCGCACTGAAATACGCCATACATTTGAACGACAAGTACGAGCTGGATGGCAGAGATCCAAACGGTTATGCTGGGATAGCTTGGTCGATCGGTGGTGTTCACGATCGGCCGTGGAAAGAAAGGCCCATATATGGCAAGATAAGGTACATGAGCTACGAAGGATGCGCCAAAAAGTTCGATGTAAAAAAGTACGTGCAATTGTTCCAAAATGAAACACTTTAATGCGGCGCGGAGATATAATTTTAGTGAATCGATAGCTTTGGAGGAGTGAGCATGGAGCTGAAAAACTTGCATCTGTATTGGAAAGCTTCATGTTACATCGCGACCGGGATGATATACCTTTGGGACAACGTACTTCTGAAAGAACCGTTGAAACCTGAGCACATCAAGAGGAGGTTGCTTGGACATTGGGGAGCGAGTCCAGGTATAAGTTTCATCTACGCGCACACCAACAGGATCATCGAAAAGTACGATGTGGACTGCCTGTTCGTGGTCGGACCAGGCCATGGGGCACCCGGTTACATAGCCCCGCTGTATTTGGATCAGACGCTCGTCAAGTATTATCCACAGTTCACGCTGGATGAGGACGGCTTGAAGAAACTCTTTCGATCCTTCTCTTTCCCAGCAGGCTTGGGTAGCCACTGCACTCCTGAGCTACCGGGATCGATCCAAGAGGGTGGAGAGCTCGGATACGTTCTGTCCCATTCCTACGGAGCCGTACTGGACAATCCTAAACTTTTGGCCGTGGCGGTCGTGGGCGATGGGGAAGCCGAAACAGGGCCACTCGCCACGTCTTGGCACGTCAACAAGTTCATGAATCCCGTGAGAGACGGTGTGGTTCTGCCCGTGTTGTTACTCAACGGCTACAAGATAAACAATCCCACGATACTCGCCAGAATCGAAGAAGAAGAATTGATCAACTTGTTCAAAGGTTACGGTTACGAGCCGAAGTTGATCGTCGCGGAAGAACCCATGCAAGCGCACGAGAGTATGGCCCAAGCCATGGACTGGGCCGTTGAGAGGATACTCGACATCAAATCGCACACCGAACCGTTCAGACCCATCTACCCCATGATCATCCTCAAGACACCCAAAGGTTGGACTGCACCAAGAAAGGTGAAAGACAGGTACATAGAAGGGTACTGGAGGGCTCACCAGGTTCCGTTCTCGGATGCGAGAAATAATCCTGAGCATCTGAGAATTTTGGAAGAATGGCTGAGAAGTTACGAGCCAGAGAAACTTTTCGATCAGAACGGTAGACCGATCGAAGAGATCCTCAGAGTCGTACCAAAGAAGAAAATAGGAGAGTCACCCTACGCGAACGGTGGTATGTTACGTGTACCGCTCAAACTTCCAAAGATAGAAGCTTTCTGCGTCGATCCGGCGAACAAGGCGGAGAACACGAGACCTTTGGGCATGTTTCTCAGAGAAGTCATGAGGCTCAACCCCAACAACTTTCGACTTTTCGGTCCGGATGAGACGCATTCCAACAGGCTCTACGACGTTTTCGAGTTCGGCAAGGCGTGGGTTGCCAAGACGCTCATCGAAGACGAAGATGAAGGTCATTTAAGCCCGTTCGGTAGAACGATCGAAATGCTCTCGGAACACACGGTTGAGGGCCTCTTGGAAGGTTACATACTGACCGGCAGACACGGAATTCTGAACACCTACGAAGGCTTTGCACCGATCATTTCTTCCATGGTGAACCAGTTCGGAAAGTGGCTCGACATATCCTCGGACATACCTTGGAGGATGCCCGTTTCGTCGCTGAATTTGCTTTTGACCTCTGTGGTCTGGAGACAAGACCACAACGGTTTCACACATCAGGATCCTGGGTTCATCAATTCGGTGGTGGACAAGTGGCCGAACGTGGTGAGAGTTTATTTTCCACCAGACGCCAACACCTTGTTGTTCGTCGTGTGGCAGTGTCTGCAAAGCACGAACAGAATAAACATAATAGTGGTGGACAAACAGAAACATCCACAGTATCTGAACATCGAAGAGGCGAAGGAACACGCGATGAAAGGACTGGGAGTTTGGAAGTTCGCCAGCAACTTTGCCGACGAAGAGCCCGACGTGGTGATCGCCGGTTGTGGAGACATACCCACGAAAGAGGCGGTCAAGGCGGTTAAGATCCTCATCGAACACTTCCCGGACCTCAGAATAAGGTTTGTGAACGTTGTGAACCTCTTCTGCTTGACGCCGAACCAAGAGCATCCAGACGGTTTGACCGACAGAGACTTCGATTCTTACTTCACCGTCGACAAGCCTGTGATCTTCAACTTCCACGGTTATCCTTGGCTCATACACAGGCTCACCTACAGAAGGACGAACCACAAGAATTTACACGTCAGAGGTTACAGAGAGAACCGAAAGATCGGAATAGATTTGACCCATCTCACCAACTTTCTGAAAGGTAGAGGAGGGATAACCACTCCGATGCAACTGGCTATTCTCAACCAGATAGATAGATTCAGCATCGCCATAGACGTCGTGCAGAGGGTTCCGAAACTCAGCAACAAAGCTGGTAGCTTCGTCGATGAAATGAAGAACATGCAGATAAAGGCCTTGGAATACGCCTACAACCACGGTGTGGACATGCCAGAACTGGACGAATGAACGAACACCACCAAGTTCTCAGCCTTTGAGCCTCGACAGACGGACCTCAGCCGATCAGCTTGACTTTCAAGCTCTCTTCTTGCGCCCTGAACTCTTCGCTCAGCTCTAAGTTCTGTCTCTTCAATTGCAATATTTTCT
>JAPYWY010000137.1 GCA_028276125.1 Pseudothermotoga sp. | reverse complement strand
CTGCGATGGCCTCGGCTCGCTCGTGCCCATACGGGTGTGTCTCGTCCGGAGGTCTGTTGGATATCCTTCCCGAAACCAACGTCACCAAGGAGGTGAACACGTCAGTTCCCGTGTCCACTCCGTCCGCAAGCACAGCCGAGCTGTTGAAAAACAAACCTACGAGCACTTTTGCTGTCGACAGTGCCCCGTTGGCCAAAACGCCTATCCATGCAGCTTTCGAAAAGAGCTTGCTCCTGTCCATAGTTCCCACCGATCAAAAAGCGCGGCGTGTTGCCGCGCCGAGTCAGCTTTTCAAAATTCTCATCTCTTCATCTCTTTATGCTGTAGAAAGACTCGACTCCTCTGTACTGCGATGTTCCGTCCAACTCTTCCTCGATCCTGAGCAATCTGTTGTACTTGGCGATCCTCTCACTTCGAGACAGTGAACCAGTCTTTATCATACCACAGTTCGTCGCGACTGCCAGGTCCGCGATGAAAGTATCCTCAGTTTCGCCAGATCTGTGCGATACAATGCACGTCATGTGGTTTTCCTTCGCAAACTCCATGACATCGAGCGTTTCCGTGACCGTTCCTATCTGGTTGAGCTTGATCAGTATGGAATTCGAGGCCTTCAATTCAACACCCTTCTGCAACCTCTTTATGTTCGTGACGTAGATATCGTCACCAACGATCTGAACCTTTTCTCCTATTTGGTTCGTAAGTTTGACGAATCCTTCCCAGTCTTCCTCGTCGAAGGGATCTTCGATGCTGATGATCGGGTATTTCTCAACGAGCTTTTTGTAGTACTCCAGCAGCTCGTCGGTCGTCTTCTCACCGCGATCGATCAAATACTTTTTCTTCTCCGCATTGTAGAAAGAAGAGGCAGCAGAATCGATCGCGATGAAAACGTCTTTACCCGGTTCATAACCTGCTTTCTCGATGGCCTCGATTAGTACCTTGATCGCCTCCTCGTTGGAGGACAAATCGGGTGCAAATCCACCCTCGTCACCCACTGAAGTTACGTGGCCCGCGTCATGCAAGATTTTCTTGAGTGTGTGGAACACCTCAGCACCACAGCGAAGTGCTTCAGAGAACTTGGAAAAGCCCGCGGGTACGATCATGAACTCCTGAATGTCCAAGCTGTTGTCCGCATGCTTTCCACCGTTGATGACATTCATGAACGGAACGGGCAAAACCTTCGCGTTCGGTCCACCGAGGTACCTGTACAGGGGCAGATACAGACTCTCGGCAGCCGCCCTCGCCACGGCCATGGAGACTCCGAGGATGGCGTTGGCACCCAGCTTGGACTTGTTCTCCGTTCCGTCGAGCTCGATCAGCGCGGTGTCGACGGCCACTTGGTCGTACGCGTTCATACCTATGATCTTTGGAGCGATGATTTCGTTGACGTTCTTCACAGCTTTGAGCACACCTTTACCCAGATACCTTTTGTCCTTGTCCCTGAGTTCCAGCGCCTCAAACTTTCCTGTGGAAGCTCCGGATGGAACGATCGCGGAAGCCTTTGTCCCGTCCTCGAGGTAAACTTCCACCTCGACCGTCGGATTACCTCTCGAGTCGAGGACTTCTCTCGCCTTGATGTCCATGATTTCGTTGTACATTCAGCCACCTCCTCATTCGGGTGAGATGTAACTACCAACAGGTTCACCTTTGACCGCCCTCAGCAGAGCACCATCCTCGAAGAAGTTGAGCACAACGATGGGCAACTTGTACCTTCCACAGATGGAGAAAGCCTCCGTGTCCATGACCTTCAAGCCCAATTTTATCGCATCCTGGTAAGACAGTTTTTCAAACTTCTTTGCGTCCTTGTTCTTTCTCGGATCACTGTCGTAAACCCCATCGACCTTAGTGGCCTTGATGAGCAGCTCAGCCCCCATCTCTACGGCCCTCAAGGCCGCCGCGGTATCGGTCGTGAAGAACGGATTGCTCGTACCACCCGCAAAGATGACCACGTAACCTGCGTCGAAGTACAGGTTTATGTCATCGTAGTGGATCGGTCTTATGGACGGCAACGAGCTTATCTGGGAGACCACCACGCACTTCATACCGACCCTCTGCAACGCTCCTTTGAGGTAAAGGGCATTGATCACGGTACCGAGCATTCCAATCTGATCGGCGAGCGAGTGTGGAAGATCGACCAACTCTTCGCCCCTGAATATGTTACCCGCGCCTATGACGATGCCGACGTTGACACCGTATTCCACCACCTGTGCCAACTGCCTGACGAGGAAGTCAACGTTTTCTCTGTCGAAACCCCTTTCTCCCTCACCGCACATGACTTCTCCGCTCAGTTTTATCAAAACCCTCTTGTACACCACACGATCCCTCCCTCAGGATTGTACCAACTTCACCGGGAAGGAGAACGCAGATAATGTTACATAAGGGTGTACTTGACAAACTTTGAGTTAGAGGTTAATATATTTTCAGGTGAGTATAAATAAATTGAAGAGGTGATTTGAATGGCGCGCGTTATCTCGAGGTGCCCTGTGTGTGATAATCAGCTGCTCATAACGGAGCTCACGTGTCCCTCGTGTGGGACGACCATAAGGGGCAAATTCGAGTTGGAAGAGTTCTTCAGACTCTCACCAGAGCAGTTGAGCTTTCTGAGGATCTTCATCAAGGCGCGTGGGAACCTCAGCGAGGTTCAGAAGGAACTTGGGATCTCTTATCCGACGGCGAGATCCAGGCTCGAAGCCATAGTGAAGACGCTTGGTTACGAAGCTGAGGAAGTACAGCAAGAAAGACAGGTGAACGAGGTCCTCGAGAGCCTCGAAAAGGGTGAGATATCCGCCCAAGAAGCCCTCGAGAAGATCAGAAAGCTCAGAGAGGGGGCGTGAGTGTGCTGATCTTCAAGATTCTCAGTGGCGTCGTCGGTGCGCTGCTGCTCGCTTACATAGGTTACAAACTGCTTCAGATCAAGGTCAAGTCCATCGCCCTGACTTACTCGATCTTTGTGGCACTTTACGTTTTCCTTCTGATCTGGGGCAACGTCGTACCCATACTCGCTTACATAGCGGGTGAGCTCGTGGTGATATGGGTGATCGTCAGGTTCATGGGTTTTTAGGAGGGATGAACCTTGGAGAGAAAATCCATCATCATAGAGAAGCACGTTAACGAAGTTCACATTAAGTTGACCAGCGGAACCGTAAAGGTCGTTAAAAGCTCTGATGATTCGTTTAAGCTGTTTTTCGAGGAAAACACACCGGATGTGCACATCGATAACGGTGTGCTCAGCATAAGCGTGAGAGGGCACGAGAAAGGTCTGCTGGGTCTGATAAATTTCGGTTCGGGTTCATCGGAGCATCTCGAGCTGCACGTACCAGTACGTTTGAAGCTGTTGCAGGTCAGTTCGATCTCGGCGGACGTGGAACTCTCCTCACTCTCCTTCGAACGTGGGATACTGAAGACCGTCTCTGGAGAAATCAGAGTCGAGAACTGTCAAAGCGAGAACATCGAAGTCAAGACCATCTCAGGTGACATCAATTTGTCAACCATCGATGTGCGGCGACTCGCGATCGCGAGTGCGAGTGGAGACATCAACGTTGACAAACTGGAATGCAGAGAGTATGATTGGTTAATCAGCACCGTGAGCGGGGATATAACCTTGAACGTCGTGGGCTTGCCAAACATGAGTTTGAGTTTGAAGAGCACCAGCGGCGATCTGTCTTCGAACGTGGGTTACAGCAGACGTGGCAACGAGTACGTCTTCGGTGACGGCAGGATGAGGATCGTCGCTTCGACCGTTTCTGGCGATGTACACGTCAAAGTGGTGAGCAAGAAGGAGAGAATGGAGGAGATAGAAAAGAGGATACTCAGGCTGGTGGCCGAAGGTAAGTTGAGCTACGAGGAAGCAAAAAAGATGCTTCAGGAGCTGAGTTGATATGCTCAAACGGATCGTACCGTTCCTGATAGCCACGACTCTGTTCGTAATCTTGCTTTTCGTTACGAATCGTCCTGGAACTGACCTTTTCGAGATACCACGGATCGACTACACCTTGTTCATGAACGCGGATGGAACTGCCAACGTCACGGAGACGTTCACGATGAGGTTCAAAAAACCCTTCCGATATGTCACGTGGGCCTTGGACATGCCGGAGGGTGTGACGGTGGAAGATCTTCAATACGAAGTCGTCCAAGGACCTCCACTCCTCGGTGGCGTTCAAGAGCGCAAAGTTGGTCCAAACAGTTTCGACCTTCTCTTTCAGTTCAGTCGTTCCATGGAAGAATACGTTCAAACACCGCCACAAGGGCTCATCGTCCAATTGAAGATCAGCTACAGCGTGAAGAATTTGTTGATTCAAGGCAGAGATTTCACTCAGCTGTTCATCAAGTACTTGGGTGAGGCACCCGTAGCCGTCAAAAAACTTGATGTCAAAATGGTTTTCCCCTCCGAGTTCGGCGAGCCGAAGGTTTACCATCATCCGTGGGGGCTACAAGTGAGCTCGAACAAGGAGGGCAGAATCAAGAATTTTGTCTTCAAGAACGTTCCTCCAAACTGCTTCGTCGAGGGTAGGTATGTCTTCGACAAGCCAATCCTTGTTCAAGGGGTCCGCCATCAAGATGTATCTATGCAGGAAATTGTCAACTACGAGCGCAGTTACACCCTCAAAAATGTCCTCGGTGTGGCTCTCGCGGCGAGTTATACCTTGTTCGTAACTCTCTTTCCTTTCTACTTGTACAGAAAATTCGGCAGGGAATTCTCGATCGTGTACGATGCCGAATACGAACGAGAGGTTCCTTACAGAGACCCACCAGACGTCGTGAACGCTGTGGTGAGAAGGCTGTGCTCGGCTCCGGACGAGCAGGGTTTGAATTCTCTTTTGTTGAACGCGGTGAAAGAGAAGAAGGCGAGGTTCGTCATGGGTCAGAACGGCGAGGTCGTCGCGCTGGAGCTTTTGTCCAACGACGATGTGATAACGAAGATCTTCGATGGGTTCCTCCAAGATGGAAAGTTGAACTTCCAAGCGTTCAAGAAGGCGGTTCAAAAGGAATCGAACGCGAGGAAATTTCTGGAGAACTACAGAAGATGGCAGCAGAACGTGTTGAGACAGGTGAGGGAAAAGAACCTCATGGACGAAAAGGGCAACAAGGTTGCAAAATCCTTCGCCTTCGTTTTCGCCGTTCTCATTCCCATGGTCGTGC
>JAPYWY010000136.1 GCA_028276125.1 Pseudothermotoga sp. | reverse complement strand
GGAAAAGCTTGGGATGAAACCTACCTTCAAAAATGGTTACAGGGTGACGGACGAGCAGACCATGGAAGTTGTGGAAATGGTGCTAAACAAGATCAACAAAGATCTCGTCGCGACTTTGAACCTCAGCGGTGTCAAGGCCATTGGTATCTGCGGTAAAGACGTCAACTTTCTGATCGCGGAGAAAGATATGCAGTACGGCGACATAGGTTACGTGGGGAAGGTGAAGAGAATCAATGAAGATTTGATGAAGTGGCTCTTCGAGGCTGGCTACGTTCCTGTGATCGCACCGATCGGCGTTGGAGAAGATGGTACGACATACAATCTGAACGCCGACGTTGCCGCTGCTCAGATCGCTATAGCTCTGAAGGTTGAAATGATCATCTTCATGACTGACGTCGACGGCGTCATGAAGGATGGACAACTCGTTTCACAACTCGATGTTGAGCAAGCCTTGAAACTCATCCAGGAAGGTGTCGTGAAGGCAGGCATGGTGCCCAAACTGAGCTGTGCTGTGGAAGCTGTGAAAAACAATGTCAAGAGCGCGCGCATAATCAATGGCAATGATCCCACCGCTCTTCTCGCGACACTCTTTGCATCACGACCGTTTGGTACGACCGTAACCAGTCACTGAGGGAGGTGAATCGTTTGATCAACGCTAAAGAACACTTGATGAACACCTACCACAGGTTCGATGTCGTGCTCGATCGTGGTAAAGGTGCGTTCATCTGGGACAAAGATGGAAAGATGTATCTGGATTTTGGCTCGGGCGTTGCGGTGAACGCGCTCGGGCACTGCCATCCAGAGTTGGTCAAGACGATCAAGAAGCAGGCTGAAAAACTGATACACTGTTCAAACCTTTACTGGACAGAACCTCAAATTGAACTTGCCGAGCTGCTGTCGAAGAACTCCTTGAACGGTAGAGTCTTCTTCGTGAACAGTGGCGCAGAAGCGATCGAGACGGCGATAAAGATCGCGAGGAAGTATGGAAAAACCAAGCATGAAAACAAGTACAAGATACTCTCTGCGATGAACTCCTTCCACGGTAGAACCATGGGCGCACTCTCTGCAACTTGGCAGACGAAGTATCAAGAGAAGTTCAAACCACTTGTCGAAGGCTTCGAACACTTCCAGCTGAACGATGTGAAATCACTCGAAGCCAGGTTCTCCGAAGATGTGTGCGGAGTCATTCTGGAACCGGTACAGGGTGAGAGCGGAATCTTCTTAGCGAGCGAAGAATTCCTCAAGACGGTGAGAAAGCTGTGCGACGAGTACGATGCTCTGCTCATCTTCGACGAGGTCCAGTGTGGCATGGGCAGAACGGGAAAACTCTTCGCTTACCAACACTTCGACGTTGAACCGGACGTGCTCGCCGTCGCGAAAGGTTTGGGTGGAGGATTTCCCATAGGTGCGGTGATCGCCAACGGGAAGGCCGACGTTTTCGAACCGGGTGATCATGGATCCACCTTCGGTGGTAATCCTCTCGCGTGCAGCGCTGGTATGACGGTGATGAAGCAGTTGCTGAAGGATGGGTTCTTACAGAGGGTGACTCGCATGGGACAACACCTTGCAAAACTCCTCTCTGAACTGTGGAAGGAGTTTCCAGACAAGATCGAACAGGTGAGGGGTATAGGCCTGATGTGGGGCGTTCAGTTGGTCAAAGAGATCCCAGCGAACGAATTCGCGAAGGAATGTTTGAACCAAGGTCTCTTGGTCGTACCAGCGGGGAACAACACCGTTAGGCTCTTACCACCGTTGATCGTTCGGAAGAAGCACATGACACAGGCTATCGAGATCTTGAGAAATGTCTTGATGAAGGTTGGGAAGAAACCATGAAAAAGGCGTTGCTGGTTTTAGAAGACGGTACGTTCTGTTTTGGTGAAAGTCTTGCGGCGGAAGGCGAAGTCTACGGTGAGTTGGTCTTCAACACAGCCATGATGGGATACCAAGAAGTGCTCACTGATCCTTCCTATACCAATCAAATAGTCGTGATGACGTATCCAGAAGTGGGTATATACGGTGTCAACGAGGAGGATATCGAATCGGATCGTGTGAGAGTGAAGGGTTTCGTCGTCTTTAGGATGGTCGAGGAAAGCTACAACCACAGGGCCACGAAGACGTTGATCGAATATTTGAAAGAAAGCGGTACGATGGCCATCCAAGGTGTGGACACAAGGTCTCTAACGAGGAAGATCAGGTCCCAAGGCACAATGAAGGGCGCAATATCGACGATCGATCTGGATCCAAAGTCTTTGCTTGAAAAGGTCAGACAGAACGAACCCGTGCTCGGTGTGGATCTGGTGAAAGAGGTTTCCAGCAAAGAGATCTTCCTCGACGATTCTTCAGGTCCTCGTGTGGCCGTGATCGATTGCGGGGCGAAATTCAACATCTTGAGGGAACTGAAGAAGCGAGGCCTTTGTGTGCTGAGAGTTCCTTACACGATCGAGTTTGAAGAACTGAAGAGGCTCGACGTTCAAGGCGTACTGATTTCCAACGGACCTGGAGATCCATCCGTGTTGGTCAAAACCATCGATTTGGTGAGACAGATCCTGCTCCACTGTTTGCCCGTGGCCGGCATATGCTTGGGGCATCAACTGCTCGCACTCGCCATCGGTGGAAAAACTTACAAGATGAAGTTTGGTCACAGGGGTGTGAACCATCCTGTGAAAGATCTTGAGAGGAACAAGGTCTTGATCACGACCCACAACCATGGTTTTGCAGTGGAGCCATCGAGCTTGAGAATAAGTGGCATGGAGGATGACGTTTTTCACTACGAGAAGTTCTCGAATACCGATGAACTGATGGGTGAAAGTCCAGCAGGATTTGGAAAAGTGAAGATCACACACGTTTCGTTGAACGACGGCACTATCGAGGGAATGAAGCTTTTGGACTATCCAGCGTTCTCGGTTCAGTTCCATCCGGAAGCCTGCCCCGGTCCGCACGATGCGAACTTCTTCTTCGACGACTTCACAAAGTTGATCAAAGGAAGGTGAGAACGTGCCGAAGAGACAAGACTTGAACAAAATTCTCCTCATCGGCTCTGGTCCAATAACGATCGGTCAAGCGGCCGAGTTCGATTACTCAGGCACACAAGCACTCAAGGCGTTGAAATCGCTCGGTTATCACGTGATCGTTGTGAACTCCAATTCCGCGACGATAATGACAGATCCACAGTTCTCCGACGCCGTTTACATAGAGCCTCTCGAAGCGACGTACCTAGAAAGAATAATTGCACGTGAAAGACCAGACGCGATATTGTGTACAATGGGTGGTCAGACTGCTCTGAACTTGGCTGTGGAACTTTACAAAAAGGGTATTCTTGAAAAGTACAACGTGCAACTCATCGGAGCGAACGTGGAGACAATAGAAAAAGCCGAAGATCGTGAACTCTTCAAGGAAGCGATGCATGAAGCTGGCTTGGCGGTTTTAAAGAGTCAAACTGTCTTTAGAATCGCTGACGCACTAGAAGTTGCGCGTGAACTGGGTTATCCTGTCGTTGTCAGGCCCAGTTTCACGCTCGGTGGAAGTGGCGGAGGAATAGCGTACAACGAGGATGAACTGGTCTCGATCGTTTCGAGGGGCTTGATCGAAAGCCCAGCCAAGACGGTGCTCATCGAAGAATCGGTCATAGGATGGAAAGAGTACGAGCTCGAGGTGATGAGAGACTGTGCGGGGAACTTCATAGTCGTCTGTTCGATAGAGAACTTCGATCCGATGGGGATTCACACGGGTGATTCGATCACTGTCGCTCCCGCTCAAACTCTCACCGACATGGAATATCAAGCGATGAGGGATGCCGCACTGAGAGCCATGGCCGCCATCAAGATGGAGACTGGTGGCTGCAACATTCAGTTCGCCGTCAACCCACAAGATGGCAGGATGGTGGTGATCGAGATAAATCCCAGGGTCTCAAGATCATCAGCGCTCGCTTCGAAGGCCACAGGTTATCCCATCGCGAAGGTTGCGGCGATGTTGGCGGTCGGTTTGAGGCTCGACGAGATAGCGAACTCGATCACTCAGAAAACTTCTGCCGCGTTCGAACCATCGATCGACTACGTGGTGGTCAAGATGCCAAGGTTCCAGTTGGAGAAATTCCCTGGCTGTGACCCAAGGCTCGGCACACAGATGAAATCGGTCGGCGAAGCGATGGCGATAGGTAGAACCTTCAAAGAAGCCCTCGGAAAGGCTCTAAGGTCGCTCGAACTGGACAAGACACCCAAGCTCGATCTGAACCACATCAGAGAGTACCTCGCCAACCCAACTCCAGAAAGGATTTCGTACATTTTCGCCGCTTTCAGGCAAGGTCTTTCCGTTGAAGAAGTTCACAGGCTCACCAGAATAGACAAATGGTTCTTAGAAGAGATCAAAACGGTTATGGACTTCGAAAAGGAGATCAAGGAGAGAGGGCTCAACGATCCGAACATCTTGAGGAAAGCGAAAGAGTGGGGATTTTCGGACAGAGAACTTTCGGAAATGTTGCAAATCTCTGAGAAAGATGTGCGAAGGATCAGAAAGTCTTTCGGCATAAAACCCATCTTCAAGATGGTCGACACCTGCGCGGCGGAGTTCGAGGCAGCCACACCGTACTTCTATTCGACTTACAACGGTGTCGAGAACGAGGCGATCCCATCGAACAAAAAGAAGATCGTGGTGTTGGGTTCAGGTCCCAACAGAATTGGTCAGGGAATAGAGTTCGACTATGCCAACGTCCACGCCGTTTGGGCGTTTCAAGAGGAAGGTTATGAAGTCATCATGATCAATTCCAACCCCGAGACCGTCTCCACAGACTACGACACCTCCGACAGACTCTACTTCGAGCCTCTCACGGTCGAAGATATCCTCGAGATCATCGAGAACGAAAAACCTGAAGGCGTCGTCGTCTCTTTTGGAGGACAGACACCTTTGAAATTGGCAAAAGAGCTCGCAGAGGCGGGTGTGAAGATACTCGGAACGGATTTCGAACAGATCGATATCGCTGAAGACAGGGCTCGGTTCGCAACGTTCTTGAAAAAGTTGAAATTGAAAATCCCAGACTTCAAGATCGTCACAAGCGTCGAGGAAGCTCTCAGAGTCGTTGACGAGCTCGGATTTCCTGTTCTTGTGAGACCGAGCTACGTGCTGGGTGGTAGGGCGATGGCCGTGGTCG
>JAPYWY010000135.1 GCA_028276125.1 Pseudothermotoga sp. | reverse complement strand
GACCTTGTACGAATGAACGAAGTAAAAATACCTTCCGTCCAGATCCTTGAACTTGCCGTTCAGAAATCTCACTCGGTTCCAACCGACGTGGGGTAAAACTTGTGCCTTCAGTCTCGTTACCTTGCCCTCGAGCAGACCAAAGCCTCGAACCGATCGGTTTGAAACGCTCTCTTCGCTCTCTTCGAAGAGAATCTGCATACCGAGGCATATTCCCACGATGAAACTCTTCCCAACTTGGTTCAGCAAAAATTCTTCCATTTTGTTTTCTCTGAGCCGCTGCATCGCTTCTTCGAAATGCCCAACGCCTGGCAAGAAGATCACATCGAAAGAGCTCCACGCCGGCTTTTCCAAAAGTTCCACGTTCAAGTTCCGTTCGAGCCCCTTCAAGGCCCTGTACAAGTTCATCACGTTTCCAGGCATACTCGAAACGATGGCCACGTTCAATCTATCACCCCTTTCGTGCTCTGGGTAGATTCGCTCTTTTCGATCGCGTTCCTCGTGGCGATGGCGAAGGCTTTGAAGATCGATTCGGCGATGTGGTGTGAGTTCTTTCCGAACATCTTCACGATGTGCAAAGTTATTCTCGCGTTGTTCGCGAAGCTCTTGAAGAATTCTTCGAGCAACTCGACTGGGAAATCTTTGATGGTTTGGGTCTCGAAGGACACTTGGAAGTTGAGAAGACTTCTCCCAGAAAGATCGATTGAGCACAACGTCAGGGCCTCGTCCATCGGAACGATCGCATGGCCGAAACGCTTCATCTTAGAGTAATCGAAGAGTTCCCTGAAGGCCGTCCCCAGAGCCAACGCGAGGTCCTCGACCCCGTGGTGCATGTCCACGTGCAAGTCCGCCTCGAACTTTTCCAAGCTCAAGGACAGGGTTGAAAATCTACAGAACGTCTTGAGCATGTGATCGAGAAAGCCGATCTTGCTCGATCCCAGGAGCTCTCCTTTCCCATCATCGATGAGCCACAGCTTTATCTCAGTCTCGAGGGTTTCCCTTTCCACGCAGCATCGATTCGTTTGTTTTTCTATCCTCACAGCGATCCCTCCAACGCTTCGATTAGAAGATCGTTCTGTTTTGGCTGACCGACGGCCATGCGAAGCCCGAACTCCGTCTTTCTCACCGTGATTCCTCGTTTCAGAAAAGCTCTGTAGATTCTCTCGGTTTGCTCCTGTTCGAGATAGACAAAGACGAAGTTCGCCTTCGAATTGCTCACCTTCAAACCCATGTTCTTCAACGCGTTCTTGAGCCTTTCTCTCTCTTCGATGATCTTTCTCACACGCTCTTGAAAGATGCGCTTGTTTCTCAACGCGATCGTCGCAAAGATTTGACCCAGATAGCTCACGTTGTACGGCAGACGAACCTTGTTGTAAGCGTCGATCAAGAAAGGGTTTGCGACGATGTATCCGATCCTCTGTGATGCGAGGCTGAAAGCCTTCGAGAAGGTTCTCAAGATCGCGAGATTCTGGAATTGTTCTATCAGAGGTGCGAAGGTTTTTCCACTGAATTCGTAATAAGCTTCGTCAAGAACCAGCAACGCTTTAGTGCTTAAAAGCCAAAAGATCTCTTCGTCTTCGAACAGATGGCCCGTTGGATTGTTCGGATTCGGCAAGAACACGACACAGTCTTCGTTCAGCAGGCCTTTCAACGCCTTCGTATCGATCCTTTCTCCCCTGAGCGGCACTTTGTTCACTTTCACACCCAACGCGTTGGCGAAGATCTCGTAGCAACTGTATGTTGGAGGGAAGACGTATATGGAGAGGTCCTTGAACATCAGCAAGAGCACGTATATGATCTCATCCGCTCCGTTTCCGACGCTGATCTGTTCTTCTCGTACTCTCCAAGAATCGGTCGAAATGTAGTCCACGAGTTCTTTCAAAAACTCCTTCGAGGGAGAATCGACGTACAGGTTCACCTTCGATGGATCGATCGATTCGAAGCACTGTTGGATCAGCTCCTCTGGAAAAGGATGAGGATTCTCGTTCAAGGCCAGGTAGATCAAAGATCTCATTTCGCTCTGGTACGCTTCGACGTCTTTTCTGATCCTTTCAACCACCGCTTTGAAACTCACCTCGATCCCTCCATTCTCACTTCGATCGAACGAGCGTGTGCTTCGAAGCCCTCAAGCCTCGCCAAAGTTGAGTAGAACCTTCCTTCTTTGAGGACTTCTTCCTCGCTCACACGCGTCACGAAGATCCTCTTCAAAAAATCTTGAACGCTCAAGCCAGACGAGAACCTCGAGCTGGTCGAAGTCGGAAGCACGTGGTTGGGTCCGATACCGTAGTCACCGAACGCCTCTGCTGACCAGCTGCCGAGGAACACGGAACCTGCGTTATTGACCTTTGGTAAAAGTGAGAAGGGATCTCTGACGATCAACTCCAGATGTTCTGGAGCGAAAAGGTTGACGAACTCGATCGCGTTGTTCAAATCTTTCGTCAAGATGGAAAGTCCGTTTCTCTCGAGCGAAGCTTGGGCGATCGACCTGTTCGGTTCACTCAGTTCGTTCAGCTGCTTTGCGAGTTCCTCGAGTGTTTTGTCCAGCAGATCTTCGTCGTTTGTCAAAAGCACACTCATCGCCATCTCGTCGTGCTCAGCTTGTGCGAGCATGTCGATTGCCGTCAATTTCGGATCGGCAGTTTCGTCCGCGACGATCAAAAGCTCCGTGGGACCTGCAACCGAGTCTATACCGCAATCACCGAAGACCAACTTCTTCGCGCAAGAAACGTACGCGTTGCCCGGTCCGACGATTTTATCGACCTTCTTCACAAGGTGTGTTCCGTAGGCGAGTGCCGCGATCGCATGTGCTCCACCCATCTTGTACACTTCCTTTACGCCTAATCTTCGACACAGTTGCAGCACGTATGGTGAAAGTTTACCTTCTTCGTCAGGTGGGCTCGCCACGACGATCCTCTCAACGTTCGCTATCTTCGCTGGAACGGCACACATCAAAAACGTTGAAAAGTAGACCTTCTTTCCCGAAGGCACGTAGATCGCGACGCTCTCGATCGATCTTATGAGCTGTGCGGTGAAAGAACCGTGCTCGGTCAAGCTCCACAGCGAACGTTCCAGCTGCATCGAATGAAACCTCTCGAGCCGTTCGATGAGTCTTTCACAGACCTCTTCGAACTCTCTCTCGACCTTCACCGACTCGAATTCTTCTTGACTCACCGTGATCTGCTCACCTTTCAGGGGACACCTTTCGTACATCGCGATGTACTTCTCCAAAGCGCTTTGACCGTTCTTTCTCACATCGTTGACGATGAGCTTCACATTTTCTTCGATGTTCAGAAAGCTTCTCTTCCTTTCTTCCAAGATTTCGAGAATCTGACCTTTCCTTGGCTCAACGAGTACCCTCACGCTCAAGCCCCCTTTCCAACATTCCAAGCAAGTTTAGAATCTCGGCCCGTTTGGTCCTGTACGACACCTCGTTCAACGTCACCACTGCGCTGATGGAATACACCTCGTCCAAGATCGAAAGGCCGTTTTCCTTCAGTGTTCTACCTGTCTGAACGATGTCCACGATCAAAGGTGCAAGACCCACGATGGGTGCGAGCTCCACTGAGCCGTGCAATTTTATGATCTTCACGTCCAGCCCCTTCGAATCGAAGTAGAGCTTCGCAGTCACTGGGAACTTCGTTGCCACGCTGACACTTCCGTTCTTCACCCTAAAACCTTCCAAACCTGCCACGACCATCCTCGCTTTTCCGAACGGCAGTTTCATGGGTTGAACGAGCCTGAACTGCGATTCGACGATCGAATCCGTACCGCAGATACCGATGTCCGCAACGTTGTTGAACACGTAGGTTGGAACGTCCGAAGGCTTCACAATGAAGATCTTCAACTGCTCCTCCACGTCCTCGACGATCAGAGATCTCTCACTCCTTTCTTTGAATCGAAAACCACACCTTTCCAAGAACGCGAACGCCTCTTCTTCCAACCTTCCCTTCGCGAGCGCTAACTTGACCATGTTCTCTCCTCCACAAAGATCGTTCCACCGACTCCAAGTGTGTTCTCGTTCACCCTGTACCTCCCACCCGCGGCGATGAGCGCTGGATCTTTCAGATCAAATAGGATGAAAGTTGGCCCATCGTACTCTTCAACGGTTCTGGCGAGCGAAAAATCTATCTCCACCGTTACGCCGGGATACTTCGACAGAAACTCCACGAGCTCGACTATTTCTCTTTCGATCGATGGATCCAGCTCGAATTCTTTCAGCTGGTTCACGCTCCTTTTGGTGAAACTCGCCTCCACGAGTTTCAGCACGTCTTTCAGATCGAGGTTGTTCAAAGAAGCGAAAAACTCAAGCTCGGATACATCCTTTCTGTCCACCAGCTCGAGCAATTTCTTTCTAAACTTCTTCGGCACGTGCTGAATGCATCTTTCTATCACTCGTGAGTCACCCACTTCGACGAGCAACTGGTCTGTGAGCGAGCGAAGGATCGATGCGAGCATGACCTTCAAGACCACGAAACTGTCTTGGGGTGAGTTATAGGGAACGATTTCCAAACCGAGCTGAAAGGTGTTCTGGATTTGACCAGTTTGATCGTAGCGATAAACGAAGCCTGAGTACCAAACTCTCAGCGTATCTGAAGAGTTCTTGTTGTAGAACTCGACGACGCTCGCCGTGTAGTCGTTTCTCATTTTGAACAGTCCTCCACCCTTGGCTTGGAAGAACACAACGCTGTCGTTGATCTGTGAAAGATCTCTTAACGCTTCGGTTTCTGGACTCAAGAACAGTTCGAAGCCTTCACTCATCGCCTCATCGACGAAAGAACGAACGAGTTTGTCGATTCTTTTCAAGCTTTTCCCCTCCTTAAAAGAAAAAGGGTCACACCCTTTCGGATGTGACCCGGTAGCCTTCCAGATTTCCACCATCAAGTGACGCCCGGTGGGAAAGCTACCGGGTCAAACACGTGATGGTGCACGAGATTCAGAGTTTCAAGTTTGTGATCAAACACACACACGATCGCTCACCTTTGAGACTATAATACCACGGCGATGGCATTTTGTCCATCAACAAGCGTCTCGTCCTCTCGAGAAACACAGTCTTGCACGTTCAAAACAGTCTCATCATGTAGCCGTTTGTGACTGTTAAAGTATACTTCCGTATATATCTTTATGGGAGCGCTCCCAAAGCCGAAGGG
>JAPYWY010000008.1 GCA_028276125.1 Pseudothermotoga sp. | reverse complement strand
CTTCTTCGTGTAGCTGAGGACCTTGACGTTGTTCGCGTACAGAGCGACAGCGATGGGTTCGTTCTCGTACCATTCCAAAGGTCTTCCGTCGTGGTAGAAGATGACCCTTCTGCCTCTGCTGAACTGTAAGATGGGATGGTCACTTATGACGTACGTTGCTTTTCTCACTCCATCGTTGCACCTTTCCAAGGAAGAGTCCCACCTTTCTCAACGGCAAAGCACACCATGTTCACAAGATCCGTCAGATCGAGGACTGGCAACTTCGTCACCCTCTGCACATCAACAGCGAAGGGTGGCAGGTTCGTGCATTCGAGCACGATACAACCAAGTTCGGGCCGTTTTTCCACGAGTCTCTTTGCCGCCTCGACAACTTCGTTTCGAGCCTCTTCAAAGTCTATGCACCATTCATCGTTCAGCAAAGCTCTGCCGAGGTTCGTGTCCTCCAGGCCAACGATCTCGACGGGAACTTCAGCTGCTCCCACGGGCAGAAGGTGTGACTGGCCGAGCACTTGAGAGTTCGCCGTCAAAATTCCCACCGGCTTCATGCCACATATTCTGTGAACCAAAGGAAGTAACAGCAAAGAAGATGTTATCACTGGCACGCTCACCGCACGTGCGAGCTCTTCCTGCAACATCGCCAAAAATCCACAACTTGTGGTTATCACCTTCACACCCGCAGCTTCGAGTTCTCTCGCGGCGTTCAAGACCTCTTCAACGCAGTTCTTCTCTTTGCCTATGATCGCTTTGGGATTCAAGCCCTCCAAGATTTTGTACAACACGGGAAATCTCCAAGTTCTGGCGTTTCCAACATCACCCAGAACTCTTGGAAAGTGCGTGTGCAGTGTTATCACTCCTAAGGTGAAACCGTAGAGGGTCTTTCCACCTTGGACGATCATTCTTGACTGCCCAACCTCTCTTCGGACCTCTTCGCCTTGATCAACAAATAGACCAAGACTGCCAAAGTGACGACGGCGATGATGTTCCTTGGCATCTTCGTCCAGGCGGCCGAAACGACCAAGAAAACAACCGCCACGGCAGCTAACAATCTACCGACGAAGGTGAGAGGCCTTTTGAAGTAACCAGAGTTCATCACAGCCAAGAAATAACTGATGCCCGTCATTATGACGCACAAGCTGATCACTTCGAGGATGGAACCTTTCAAGAGTATGGCTCTGTTGTATATGAACAGATAACCCACGATGTAACCGGTCAGCGACAGTCTCCAACCTTCAAAGCCAACCTTCATGGGGTTCACCTTCGCGATAGAGGCAGCACAGTAGGATGCTATACAGACCGGTGGTGTGACCTCGGAAAGCATCGCAAAATAAAGCACGAACAAGTGCGCTGCGAGCACGTCGACTCCCATTTTCGTGAGCGCCAATCCCGCGATGGAAGCTGCGATCACGTAGGCCGGTGTGGTCGGTAAACCCATGCCCAGTATCAGACAGACTCCCATCAGTAAAAGCAACGCGGGCAAAAGCTTTCCTCCGGAAAGACTCGTGATCGCCGAGGCTATGCCCAGACCAAGCCCCGTGTTGGTGAAAACGCTCACCACTATTCCCGCACCCGCACAAGCCAGAGCGACCGCAATCATGTTGCGTGCACCTCTTTCGAAGGTGATGACGAGCCTCTTCGGTGTCATCATCGTATCTTTCCTGAAGAAACTCAGAACGAAGGCAGCCCAGATGGCGTAGTACGCTGCCGAAAAGGGTGAGAAACCCTTGACGAGGAAATAGACCAACACCACGATTGGTAACAACAGATAGGAATCTCTGACGATCTCACGCCACTTGGGTATCTCCTCTTGGGGTAACCCCTTCAGATTGTCCCTGAGGGCCACCAAGTGCACCGTCAAACCGAGCGCGAGGTAGTAGAACACAGCTCCCAGTATGGCTCTGAAACATATCTCCAAATACGGCACGTTCGTGATCTCCGACATGACGAAGGCGGCTGCTCCCATCACCGGTGGAACGAAGATGCCACCCGTCGAGGCCACCGCCTCAACGGCGGCCGAAAACTCAGGTTTGTAACCCAGCCTTATGCCCATGGGGATCGTGAAAGAACCCGTCGCGTAAACGTTGCTCGCGGCCGTTCCACTTATAGTTCCGAACAGCGCGCTGGCTAAGACTCCGATCTTCGCTGGCCCACCGGGTGAAGCGCCTGTCAACTTCGAGGCGATCTTGAGCAAATAATCTCCAACCTTCGTCTGCTCGAAGAACGCACCGAAGATCACGAACAGCGCGACGATCGTGGCAGAGATACCTGTTATGCTGCCATAGATTCCCGAATCGGTCAACAAGTAGAACATCTCTACCAACCGAGGTAGCCTCACAGGCTTGTTGTAGAAGACTCCAGGTAAAAACGGTGCCAAATAGAGATAGCCGATAACACCCAAGATGAGAATGGCCATCGCTGGTGCGACTGCGCGCCTTATGGCCTCGAGGATCAAAACTATGTTGATCAGTCCAAGAACGATCTGAACCGAAGTCACAGGATCGATGAACTCGAAGCGCATGTTGAGCATGTTGTTGTTAAGCATGAGGTAGATCGGAGGTAAAGCGGCGAGTATGGCCAGTATGACATCAAAGATGGTGAATCTGTCTTTGGGCGACTTCTTCGTGGCTGGGAAGAGTAGAAAGGCTGCGGGCAGAAGAAACAGTAAATGTGCACCCCTTTGAAGTCTCGGCTGCAGTATACCCACGGTCGCGGTGTACAGATGAAACAGGGTGGCGGCGACGAGCCAACCACCCAAGATCCATCTCTGCCATCCTTTGAGTTGACGCATGCTATCTCCTCTTCATTTCATGTAACCTTTTTCTCTGTAATATTTCTCCGCACCGGGATGCAGAGGAACAGCCACGTGTTGCCATGCGACTTCAGGAACGAAGGTCTTGTTCGCTGGATGCGCCTGGTACAACTCTTCGAGGTTTTCGCAAAGAATCTTCGTTATGGTGTACACGACGATCTCGGGAACATCCGCGTTCACCAAGAGCTCTCCAGCCGTTGTGACTGCAGGAACGTCCTTGTCAAAACCTGGGTACGTGTTCGCAGGTATGAGACACAAACCGGTTTCTCTGCCGACCGTTCCGAACTTGTTGTGCATGTAATCGATGCATTCATCTGAGACAGCCAAAAGGACAGACTTTCTGGAGGAGAACATCTCTGTGACCGCCGCTGCGGGAATGGAGAGGTGTGTGACGACGAAATCTACGTGGCGGTCCTTGTAGAGACTTATCATGTCCGCGTACACCGCATGGAAGTATTCCCCACCAGCCTTCTTGATATCTTCCAGCGTGACTCCGTAGAAGCGCAGTATCTCCTCCACGATGGGCAAGTCTGATGTTCCTTTCATCGGGATTGCGATCCTCACGGGCTTTTTCGCTTTTATCAGGTCGACGAGTTCTTGTACGGTGCTCAAACCCTTCGTTGCGTCGGCCACAAAGTGGATCTGATAATAACCGAAGTAGCCACCGATCGATCTGACCTTAGGATTCGGTTTCTCATAGAGCGGTGCGGTACCTTCGAGCGCCATCTTGTCGACGAACGTGATGCCCCATCCCAGGTCCGCCTCGCCCATCGAGACGCGCACGGGATTGACGACACCTCCACCAGGTATGACCTTGATGGATATCTTCGGCTCTTTCGCGTTTATCAGCGCCGCGACGGCACCTGCCTGAGCGTACCAACCTCCTCCGACGCCACCCGCGATCCAAGTAAGCGTTACAGGTTTGAGCTCCTGAGCCAGAACAACTCCGAGACTGAGGACCAGAACGATCAGCACTGCGATCCGTGACAACCTCATCAGAACCTCCCCCTTTCAAGAGTTGATTGTTCTTCTTTTTTGAGAACGCGAAATCTTGCTGGACTCAGTTCTTCGATGGGAAGCGAAGTCTTCTCTCCGCAGATCAGCTGAGTCACCAAGGCACCTGTGACTGGTGCGAGCGCAATGCCATCACCTTCGTGTCCCGTCGCAACGAAAAAGCCTGGATTGTCTGGATCTTCACCTATGACGTACCTGCCATCCTCGCACGCCGGCCTTAGACCAGCAAAGGTCCTTATGATGCGCACGTTTCTGAAAACAGGAAAGAGCTCGACCAATCTCTTGGCGATCGCAATGAACGCCTCGAGCGTCGTCGACTTGTCGAAACCCACGTACTCTCTCGTGCTTCCGACCAAATAGTTACCCGGATGAGTCTTCGACATCGCAAAGCCGAGGCCAAGCCTTCTCGCAGTCTCATCCTTTTGCATGTGAGACACGTGCTTGGCGATGATGTAGTCCGAATCCCACACGTTCGTTTCTCCGATCGGTTCGATCGGCTCAGTCACGAGGATCTGCCCTCGCTTCGGTTTGATGGGCAGTTCAAGCCCCACCATCTTGCAGATTTCTTTAGACCACACACCAGCTGCACAGACAACGACTTGCGATTCGTACTCGTCACCATTCTGAACTCGCACCTGCCAGTGATCCGAATTCCTTTCTAAAGCTACGACTCTGGAGAATTTCTTCAACTCCATTCCAAAACGTGCCCCCGCATTCAAAAGAGCCTTCAGGACCATGAAAGGATCGACTTGAGAATCGTCAGGACAGTAGGTGGACGCCAAGACGTGCTCGCTCACGAAGGGTTGTTTTTTCCTGAGCTGTTCTCTGCCGAGCATCGTGACGTTCAGACCTATGGACTTTTGTTCGGCGACGAAGCGTTCCATGAAGGGAAGGTGTTCTTCTTTGTCCACGAAGATCATTCCACCGCGCGTTTCGAACCATAGATCCTCACCGAGGTCTCTCTGCCAAGCTTTGTACATCTCAAGACTCAACAATGCCATCTTCAAAGGAAGACCTGGAAGCTTCGATTGGAGTAAAATCATGTGGTCACACGCACCGGAGGTGCCAGAGCCGACATCGGATTGTTCCAAGACCAAAACTCTCTTTTTTCTCTGAGCGAGTTGAAAAGCAGTTGAAAGTCCTATTATGCCACCGCCGATGACGACAACGTCATAGAATGGCACTCATCGACACCCCACCTTTGGATGCACACCGCTCTTGACATAGGAGTCGCAGGTCGATGTTTTTATTACTATAGCACCATCGAAATCATGTGTCAAGTGAAAAAACGCGATCGTGAAATTGAGGCCAGTAGAAGATTCTTGTCGTAAAATTTCAGTGACACGCGCTGGGGAGTGATGAATTTGAAAGATTTCAACTGGGCGATCGTGACGGGAGGCTCCTCTGGCATAGGCAGAGAGTTCGTGTTGGAACTTTCCAGAAGGGGACTGAACGTTATAGCCACAGGTAAGAATGAAGAAAGGCTAAAGCAGCTGGCACACGAGGTGAAAGAAGAATTCAAGACAGAGATCCACACCTTCGTGGTAGATCTGTCCTCGCCACGGGATGTGGAACGTTTCATCAACGGAGTTTCAAATTTCGAGATAGATCTTCTGGTGAACAACGCTGGTTTTGGTCTTTATGGGGAATTCGTGAAGCTCGATTTGAAGGAGATCGAAGACATGATCGAAGTCAACGTTAAAGCGCTCACTACTTTGAGCCATCATTTTGCGAAACAAATGGTTCAAAGACGGCGCGGAGGCATAATAAACGTCTCTTCCATCGCTGGGTACATGCCAGTTGCCTATTTCAACGCTTACAGTGCAACCAAGGCGTACGTGTACAATCTCTCCTTGGCGCTGTGGGCAGAGCTCAGAAAATACAACGTCCACGTGCTGTGCGTTTCTCCCGGTCCGACTCGAACAAGGTTCTTCGAACGCGCGTTCAAAGATCAGAACGTTCGTACTTTCGGCAAGCTTATGGACCCAAGACAGGTCGCGATCGGTGCGATCGAGGCGTTCGAGAAGAAAAGACCCATCTACGTGCCTGCCTTCAAGAACAAGTTGATCAGTTTCGTTGCGAAGAAACTGCTGCCAGACAAATTGCTCGCCAGGTTCACGGCAGGCTGAAACTTCGAGATATTCGCTTGTCTCTGGAGCTTAACGGAGGATTAATGGTTCAGCCACACGGACTGTCAAGAAAATAGTTGTATAATTGTACAAGTATGAAAGGAGGTAAGCGATGAACGTTGAAAAGCTCTTCAAAGCGCTTGCCTGCAAATGGAGGATCGAGATATTGAAACAGGTCGCCAAACAGGACGTGTGCATCTGCGAACTTGAAGCTTTGAACCATATAGACAAGACAACGCTGTCGAGGCACATATCGCTGTTGGAAAATGTGGGAATCGTGGAGTTGAAAAGAGAAGGTCAGAGGAAGAGGATAGTTCCGAAGGATCCTCGGGTGATGGAACTCATCCAGTTGGCCGAGCAAATAGCTGAAAAAACTAAGGAGGTGTAGCGGATGGCGAAGAACTGGTATCCGATCATCGATTACAGCAAGTGCAGTGGGTGCCTGACCTGTGCCAACTTCTGTCCGCACGGAGTTTATGCAGTTGAAAATGGCAAACCCGTCGTCGTGAACCCACTCGAATGTGTCGAATTCTGCAGGGGCTGTCAGAAACTGTGCGACTACGGTGCGATAACCTATTCGGCGGAGGTGAAAATCCATGGGTAAAAAGGGTTTGTTGCTCTGCGTCTGTCAGGGAACGTGCCCATCGTTTCAGCAGATGAACATATTCGAGATACTCAACACCATGAGGAGAGAAAGACTCGTCGACTTTGTGGCAATACACCCGCAACTCTGCGCGGAGGACGGAGATGTGTATCTCTCAACGCTGCTCAAAGATGAACAGATAGAAAAACTCTACGTAGCAGGTTGTGATCCAAACATGCAGAAGAAGATGTTTCGTGACGCTTTCGAACAGAGTGGTTTTGACAAGTCAAAACATTTCGGTGTGGACATAAGGAACATGAACACAGAACAAGCCATCGAAGCGATCAAGAAGCTTATCCAGAACAGTTGATTTGCAAAATCATTTCGGTGGAATATGATCAAAGAAGATACTACCAGCCTTGGCGGCTGGTAGTATTGTTTTGTACCCTGATCGATGGGAGTGATCGAACCGTGTGTAGGATGGTGGGCTTCTGTTTCGAAACGAACCAAGAAATCAATGATTTGTTCGAACATCTACAACGCATGGCAAAGACTGGGAAGAACGCCCCGCACAACCACGGCTGGGGTATCTACGCACTCATGGACGAGGCTGTGATCTACTATCGCTCGCCAAAACCTGTCTACGAAGATGAACTCATCCCGCTGAAGTCAAGAGTTGGGATCCTCCATGCCAGGAAGGCTTCAGAACATCTGCCGGTGAGCTTCATTCAACTCCATCCATTCATAGGCAACCATGGCAAGGCTTTCTGTCACAACGGAACGATCTACGATGTTCCCTTCGTCTCCATAGAGAGCGACACGTTCTTTTACTTCATGAAGATCAAAGATTTTTCGTCTCATGACGAGCTCGCAGAAAGGATACGCAAGGTTGCTCAAAGTTACAAACACACAGGCATGAACTTCTTGATGATCAATGAAGATGAGCTCATCGTTTACTGCGGTTACAGCCAAAACGAAGATTACTATACGCTTTGGTACAACGATGAAAACGGTTTTGTGATCGCGTCAGAACCCATGGGTGACGATTTCAAACCGATGGAAAACAGAATGATGTTCGTCGTGAGAGATGGAAGGGTCAGAAAAGTGATCAAAGTCTGAGTTTATGAAAAAACTACAGGGTATGCCATGTGTTTTTTGATCTCCCATGAGTGTCTAATGGTTTTCTAATGTGCCCATCTTAAAATGGAATCATCTCATCCGAGGAGGGATGGAAATGAAGCGGGCTATCTTGTTCCTGGTGATCTTGGTCAGTGGTTTGATCTTTGCTCAGACGGGACAACTTCAACCAATCAAACCCAGTATTCCTTTCACACCACTCTTGACAACGACGATCAAAGAATCTCAGCTCATCGGCCTCTACGGCTCTGCTTGGAAGATCTACTGGGATGGTTGGGAAGGCACGCTGGTGTTGCTGAAAGGCGGCAAGGGTTACATCGAAGTGAGTGGAACCAGGTACGACCTCGAGTACGTGATCCTCAAGAATCCTCAGGACAACATTGCGGGAATGACGGGTCCAGGTTACACGGGGAAGAACACCAACTTGGGTCATCGTATCGTCTTCATGGTTGATTTCGCCAGAACGCCGGCCAACAAGTCTGACGATCAACGCTTCGACGGTTATGTTTTCACCCAGACAATTGATAATGCCAGTAAAAGGGCCATGGCTGGAATCACCTGGTGGGATGGGATACCGTTCGGTTTCTACGCCATCTACTGGACAAGCGTACCGGGCTAAGCCTTCGAGAACTCAGAACTCGAAATCTGAAGGCGGGCAGATGCCCGCCTTTCATTTCGACGAAGTTTTCTTGAAAACCGACGCATTTA
Organism: Pseudothermotoga sp.; assembly: GCA_028276125.1. GTDB lineage: Bacteria > Thermotogota > Thermotogae > Thermotogales > DSM-5069 > Pseudothermotoga_A. The sequence goes on along the minus strand of JAPYWY010000008.1, from coordinate 8,716 downwards.
CTCAGTTTCTAACTCCAAAGTCACGGCAAAAACGTGTATGTTTATGTTGCCAGAGAACGCGATTTCTTTGATCGTTTTGTTCAGCTCGATTGTATGAACGTTCAGACCACATTTGATGAATTCTTTCTGTCCACTCGCTGTGTAACGAAAGTCAAACATCAAATCCTTCTGTCCTCTACACCAGTCCGAAATCAACAGCGAGAATCTATGCCCATTGAGAGCGAGTGTGAGCTCGTAATCTCCATGGTTCGAAGAAGCGAGCAGGTGAACGTTTTTGACTTTCACATCCTCCGGCAGAACGAGTTTTTGATCCGACACACGAAAGTTGTCCAAACCACTCATCTTGAGCAAAAATGGCGTTCCACCTATGATTTTTACGCCCTCGGTGGTTTCCCCCTCAGGAAAATAGGCCCCGACAGCCCCGCCCAAATTGTCGAAGTTGCCGGGTTTCTGGGGAAGAGCGAAACCATCGTTGTTGAAGGCTTCGTCGAGCCTCAGCAACAAGAAGTGATCGATCTGTTCCGACGAAACACCGAAGACCTGATCCCTTCTGATCATCTGACGCTGAAAATATCTTTCCGGCACGATGATGAGACCTTTCGTTTCCACGAGCGAATATGCCACGGTCCAAGATTGGTTCTCAAATTCAAAAGACACACCAAAGAACGAAGGAACTAACAACAACTGATCGATGACACCAGATCCATCGAGGTTGAGTCTCACACTTGAAATAATATCGAGTTGGCCTACAAAAAAGATTCCATTTCCATCCAACATTGTGGAGACAGAGCCAGACTCAGTCGAGACCGTACAACGGTTCTTGGCAAACTCACCAGAAACGTAGACGAAGTATTTTCCTTTGGGGACGCTCGTCCATCTCAATCTCGCTCTCGATTCGAACCTGCAGGCAACGTTCGCTCCATAATCACCCGTCACGAGCGATATCGCTGAAATACCTGGATCTGCCGTTTCTGCTTCCAAAACCACCATTCCGTTCTGCGCGAAGTCCCCAATCGAGACGACGAGCTTTTGAAAGAGAATCGGCAAAGAGCTCAGATAGATCATGCTCCTGATGGCACAGATGGTCGATTCTGCACCAGCGTTCCTGTTGACGTGCATGTATTCGAGACCATCGAAACCTTCCCCGCTTGGCCCGTACATCCTTTCCGTCAGTCTGTTCGCCCCGAAATACCAAGCTCCAGCGAGAGACGCGAGAAAAGCCATGTTTTCGTTCCTCGTTACCTCGTACGCTTTGACGGCTGCGACAACCAAAGGCTCAACGGCATACGATAGTTCTGGCGTAGGTTTGACGTATCTAGCTACGCTGTAAATGAAACCAGTTGAGGAGAGCAGAGCTATTTGCAACTCTAACGATTCGATCGCAACCTTCAGCAACCTTTCGTCACCCAGAGTCCTGTAAGACTCGATCAACGCTTCAGCGTACTGGTTTCCCCAACCATTCCAATGAAACTCTCTTTTCTGAGTACTGAAGAATCTGCCAAATATAGGATCCTCTTTGACACCGACAAACTCCAGCAGCAACTCCACGTTTTTTCTTATTTCATCCGAAACATCCACGATCTTGTTGTATTCACACAAACCCAGGATGTAAATCGAAAGCTGATCTGCAAACGTTGGTGGTCTTCTAGATATGGCTCGGTACGCTTTCTGTGCAGCTTTGACGAACTGTTCTTCCCCAGTTTCACTGGCAACGGCCGACAGTGCCCAGAAGGCCCGCAAAGCCCACCAAGATGTCGATTTGTAGCTCGTGGGACCGTGCATGTTTATAGTCCCGTCTTTGTAAGCAAAATTGTAGAACTCACCATCCTCAGCTTGCATCTGGATCAAGAACTTCGAAGCATCCTTCGCCAAGTGCAAGTAAGTGGGATCTTTTGTCTTTCGATGAGCTTCTGTGTAGATCAGAACCACTCTGGCCACATCGTCAACGCAGAAATCACCCTCGCCGATCGCGCCAACGGGTCGGTATACACCGTCGATCTTCTCCGCATAGACCCAGTAGGCTTTCACCAAAGAGTCCTTCAGTTTGAACCACTCAGAGAGCCTTTCGAGATGATCGAACTTCACGAGGTTCATACCAAAGATTTGAGAACAGAAAATCATCCAAATCAACAAGTTTTTCATACCGAAACCATGGGGTGGGAAGGTCCCACCCCGAGGTTCACTCACCTACCTTGACAGCTCTGAACGAAGCGCTCTTGGTTTCCATCCATCTGACGGCACTTTCCACGTTTGGTGCCGAGTACAGGCTGAAGAGTCTGGTGTGGTTGACTGAATCACCGTACTTGTAGCGGTTGGGCATATCTTCAACCTTCATGGAGTAAATTCCTTTCGTTGACTCGTACGCATCGAACTCTCCCGGCATCCACTTGAATATGCCATCGCGGAACTCCAAACTTTCGTAGATCCACGTGTCTGAATCGAGCCATTTCTTGTAGTCCGCGTAGACAACTGGCACAGACGGCAGTATCTGCGCTACACCGATCTTGGCGCTCGGTGAATAGTTACTTCTCCACCTCTCCATCGACGCGAATATGTAGGTTGCACCCCACCAGAGAGGTTTCATGCTGCTCGTCGCGGGGAAAGCTATGTAAGGCATCGCGTCAACGTAAATTATGGCATTGCGCGTTTTCCAGTATTCCAGTGGGGTTATGTTCAGTTGATCGGCCCAAACTAATCTTCTAAAGACCGGAAGAATATGCAGCGCGTCGTCGAAAGCAGCAGCGATGGGTCTTGTGACCATCGTCTGAACCTTCATCATGTCTGCGTAGCTTTCGAACTTGAAGGTGTTGTTCACCAAAATGTCCCCATTTGCGAAGACATAGACCAGAAGGATTTGGTTTAAACCTTGAAATCTCTCGGATTTCAAGTGCGCGTGGATACCGACGGCGACTGGGCCTGGATTGAAGACGTTGACCGACACTATCCTGAAGCTCCCAGTGGTTTCTTCATGGTGATTACCGAGTTTTCCGTCGATCCAGTAGCTGCTCTCAGGCCAACCGCTCACCCGTGCGATGCCGATCTCGTCGAGGAGTAGCTTTTCTACACCTTTGAAAGAAACTACTTGTGCGAGACCGTGCTTGTTGACGCGCACCTTCAGTGAGCCATCTTTCGTGGCGATGGACCAACCTTCAGCAGTCTTTTCCACATCGAACTTGGGTTCGAACTTGGGAACTTTGACGTTTTCATCAGCATCTGGTATGACGATTTCTCCTTGACCCTTGAGCAGAAAGACCAGATAGTCTCCAGCCGAGATTCTGCCGTTTCCATCGGCGTCGTCGATTTGGAATGGAACATGAGCACTTCCTGCGAGGACATGCAGAGCTGACCAGTCTGCATCGAAGTCTTCCGGCACCAAGCCCAGCAAATCGCTCATCTTGATCACGATCGGAACCTCGATCTCGCCTGCTTTCACTGGTATTCTTTGGACCACGGCGAAGAGCAGGAAAGAGAGCGTGAGTAGTGACAAGACAAGCCACCTTTTCATAAAAGCACCCCCTTTTGAAAGCGTTTACACATAGATGATAAAACCATCTTGCAGATATTACCAATCTCATCCGGCAGCAATAATGTCAACGGAGACGAGAGATGTATAAATACGATGAAAATTCTCTCTCTTTCTCATGATATCTTCCATTTTTTCTCGCGCTCTCTTGTTTCTAAAGTTGAACTAAAACTTTGCGATGCTATAATCGTAATGAAAAGGCTTACACATCTGAAGGAGGACCGCGATGACATCCATCGACGACGTGGCGAAACTTGCGGGAGTTTCTATAGCAACGGTGTCAAGAGTGCTGAACAACAAAGGTTACGTCTCTGAGAAGACGAAACTCAAAGTTTGGGAAGCGGTGAGAAAACTGGGTTACAGACCTCAGATATCTGCCAAGACTTTGGCGAGTAAGAAGTTGTTCAAAGTGGGTTTGGTGATAAGCGACAGGATCGGAAAGTTGCTGAAGAGTGAAACTGGGAACTTCTATGCCATAGTGTTGGAAGCAATTAAAGACGTGGAAGAGACCTTCCGATTCTCGACAGCTGTGATGATCTTGGAATCTCCCAATCCGAAGGGCTTTGATGGTTTCCTACTGATTGGAAGTGATGCAACGGCCGAGCAAGTTGAGCTTTTCTGCAAATATGGAAAAGTTGTTCTCGTAGATCACTACATAGATGGCTTAGGCATAGACTGCGTTGTGAGCGATGGTTACGATGGTGTCTACAGAGTGGTGCAACATTTGGTTCAAAAGGGAATCGAAAACATCGTACATCTGCACGGTCCACTGAGATTCTACGGCTTCAAAGACAGGTACAGAGGCTACGTGGAAGCGATGCAGAGAAACGGTTTACTACCAGTTTGCTACGAGTACGACGATCTGCACGAAGAGATAGCTCCTGTTCTGAAGAAGATTTTCAGGGATAGAAAGACTCAGGTTCTGATCTGTTCCAACGATATCATCGCGATAAGGGCACTGAAGCAACTTCGAAGCTGGGGATACAGGATACCAGAGGATGTCAGCATCATAGGTTTCGACGATATTCCACAGGCAGAAAGAGAATCGTTGTCAACCTTGAGAGTTCAAAAATACGAGATGGGTTTCAGTGCGGTGAAAAGGTTGTACGAGCTGTTGATCGGTCATGGTCACCACCCATACAGAATGTGTCTGTACACGAATTTCATTAAAAGGTCTTCGTCTGTTTGAAGGAGGTGAATCGAGGTGAGAAGGTTCTGGCTGTTCACCCTCTCGCTGGTGGTCGTGGTCGCGTTCGGTGCCACAAAATTAGTTTTCTGGACTGCGCCTAATCCGCTCCAGGAAGAGTTCTGGAAAGAGATAGTGGCGGAGTGGAACAAATTGAGGCCAGACGTTCAGATCGAGCTTTCGGTCATACCTGCAGCAGCCAGTTCTGAGGAAGCCATTCTCACGGCGATCGCAGCTGGAAAGGCCCCTGACATCTCAGAAAACATATTCAGCGGTTTCGCCGCCCAGCTGGCAGACATCGGAGCGATACATCCGTTAGACAACTTCAAAGACGATTTTTGGAAGCTCGTGGACACGAGAAAGATGAGAAACATTGTGGAAGGATGGAAGATCAAGGGACGATACTACGTTTTTCCGATCTACTCCAACCCAATGCTCTTCTGGTGGAGAGGAGATCTTTTAAAGCAGCTCGGTTATGACAGACCCCCAAGAGCGTACTCTGAAATCTACGAACTCAGCTCCAAGTTCACGAAACCAAACGAAAAGTACGTGATGCAAGTCATCGCTGGTAGGAACTGGTGGGACAGATGGTTCGACTTCATAACCTATTACTACGCTGCGAGTGGAGGAAAAGCTTACATAGATCCAGAGAGACGAAGGGCAGTTTTCAACAACGAATATGGCTTGAAGGTCGCAGAGTTCATACACAAGATGTTCCGGGAAAATCACACCGCGGTCGAATTGGGTTCAAATCCATTCTACATGGGTAGCATACTGGGTAAGATCACGGGACCTTGGGAGATCAACTGGGCCAAGGAGACTTTCCCAGACGTGATGCCACACGTTTGGCTGGCTCCACCTCCTGTTCCAGACGATTATCCAACCGATCTTCCGATCTACACCTTCGCGGACACCAAGGGGCTGGTGATCTACGAAAACTGCAAGAACAAGAAAGCTGCCTTCGAGTTCATCTCGTGGGTTTTCTCGAAAGTGGAGCACGATGTTCTGTGGATCGAGAAAACGAGGATGCCACCCGCCAGGGAAGATCTCGCGACCAATCCCGCGTTCACAAGGTTCATGGACGATAAGTTCTTCAAAGCTTACGCCGAAGCCGTTGCATACGCCGTACCACCCGCGCTTATCGACAAGACCATTGATGTCCAACTTTCGATGACGACACATCTGATCGAACCTCTGATGTACCTGAAGGGACAGCCAAAGGATATCTTGAGCACCGCTGTCAGGGAAATAAACAAGATACTGTTCTGAGGTCTAACGGTGGTGACCATGGCCAGCTTGAGTGCAAAAGAAAAGAGGTTTGGCACTGGAATAATCGCCTTCTACCTGACCCACACGGCCATCTTTTGGGGTTATCCGTTCGTGTGGATGGTGATGTTGGCCTTCTCACGATGGCGGTTCGTGGGGAGGCCAACTTTCGTTGGTTTGGCGAATTTTCTCAGAATTCTTCAGGACAGTAACTTCATCAGGATAGTTCTGAACACCTTAAACTTCCTGGCGTACCTCATTCCCATGCTTTTGATTTCTTCTTTGATTTTTGCCATAGCTCTTTCAAGGATGCGTTATTTCAAAACCTTCGTCGTGATGAGCTTCTTGGTGGCCAACGTCTCTTCTGGTGTCGCATACTCGATAATGTTCTCAAATCTTTTCGCGGTGAACGGACCGCTCAACAGGATCGTCTATTCTCTTTTCGGTTTCACGATCCCATGGTTCAGCGATCCGCGGCTCGCGGTTTTTTCGATATGCCTCATAGTGACTTGGAAGTTCGTAGGCTATTACGGAATGATCATTTATGCGGGATTACAAGCCATTCCATCGAGTCTGTTCGAAGCCGCTAAAATGGATGGGGCGAGCAACTGGAAAATATTCTGGACCATAACGCTTCCTTTGTTGAATCCATCTTTGATCACAGTCACAGTTTTCGCGACGACTTTGACCTTTGGAATCTTCACAGAGCCTTACATGATCACAGGCGGAGGTCCAATGATGAGAACGATGACGCTGTTGATCTACATGTACGACACGGCGTTCAGAAGAATAGATCCATCGTACGCCACGGTTGTTGCCATCGCAACTGCGGTCATGAGCTTTTCGCTGGTGATCGTCATCAGACGTATCTTCGAAAGGGAAGTGGCGCTCGTATGAAGAGAATCAAGATCTTTGATCTGTTCCTTCACGCGGTGATGATCTCTCTGGCCTTAGTCTGGATCTATCCATATCTTTGGCTCTTCATGTCTTCTTTCAAGCCGGCGAGAGAGATATTCACAACCTTCGTACCGAGCAGGTTTACCCTGGAACATTATGAGTTCATATTCTTAATGTCCGGCCGGCTCGGTAGACCCTTTGTCAGAGCGCTCTTGAACAGTGTTTTCGTCGCGAGCACCGTTACCTTCTCCGTCGTAATGACATCTGCCTTCGTTGGTTTCACATTGGCAAAGATCAGATTTGCACTTTCTCGGTTGATCTTCAACTTCATTCTGTATCAAATGCTCTTTCCGGGTTTCATGTTTCTCATCCCACTGTTCATACTCGTGCGAACCTTTGGATTGATGAATTCCTACTTGGCGTTGATCCTCCCAGGTCTATTGAGTTCTTGGGGGACTTTCATGTTCGCGCAGTCCTTTAAAACCATCCCCGATGATTACATAGACGCCGCAAAACTGGACGGGGCGAACAGATTCTGGATCGTGCTCAGGGTCATGCTTCCTTTGACCAGATCAACCGCTTCGATAGTTGGGCTTTTCACTTTCATAGGCACTTGGGACAACTTTCTCTGGCCTCTGATGGTCATGAAAGATTACAAGAAGATGCCACTCGCCGTTCTCTTGGCGACCTTCAACCACGAGTATGCGGGTTACGTTGGCCCCGTCTTGGCGGGAGCCGTGCTTCAAACCATCCCCATGGTTTTAATATTCTTGATCCTCAGAAAGTACTTCTTGCAGGGAATATCGATGTCACTCAGATGAGGAGGGTCGAAAAATGGAGTTGAAGCTTCAGAGGCATCCAAAACCTATTCTTGAACCGGTTCCATGGCACAGGTGGGAGAACAAGTGTGTCTTCAACTGTGCAGTTGTACATGACGGAAAGGTCTTTCACATGCTTTACAGGGCTCAGGGAGAGGACATGGTCTCGAGGATCGGATACGCAATCAGTATCGATGGCTACAGTTTCAACCGCCTTGAAAAACCCGTTTTTACACCAGCAAGCCCTCACGAGCTCTACGGAGTGGAAGATCCAAGAATCACGAAGATCAAAGAAAAGTACTACATGTTGTACACCGCTTATTCACCGAAGGGAACGAGGGTGTCGATGGCTTCGACGGAGAATTTCTTCATCTGGGAAAGGCACGGTGTGGTCATACACGATGTGAACAACAAAGACGCCGCGCTCTTTCCTGAGAAGATAAACGGTAAGTACGTCATGTTGCACAGGATCGAGCCGGACATTTGGCTTGCTTTCTCCGACAATTTGATCGATTGGACAGATTTTGTGAGCATAGCCAAGCCGAGGGAAGGTTACTGGGACAATCTGAAGATAGGAGCCGGTGCACCACCGATCAAGACTCCGCACGGTTGGTTGCTCTTGTACCATGGGGTTGAGAAAGCCGACAGACCCATCTACAGGTTGGGATTCATTTTGCTCGATCTCAACGATCCAACGAAAGTTTTGAAGAGGAGCGAAGAGCCGATCTTGGAGCCGGAGGAAGAATGGGAAATTTTCGGAGTGGTTCCAAACGTTGTGTTCAGCGATGCCATGGTCGAGTACCAAGGCAAATACTTCGTCTATTACGGAGCGGCAGACACCTGCATCTGTGTCGCAACGATAGATGTTCAAGAGGTTCTTGAGTGGTGTGAAAGAAGATGAAAAGTTACTCCGATTCCTGCGAGACGAAAATTTCAAAAAGGCGGGCATCTGCCCGCCTTTGTTTCTGATCATCATCGCTTCAACTCTTCAACCTCGACAAGACTTCGAGTCCCTTTTCAGTGATG
>JAPYWY010000149.1 GCA_028276125.1 Pseudothermotoga sp. | reverse complement strand
TTGCGTCTCCAAAGTCCACCTTCTTTGAGATAACCCCTTCTCACCAACGAGTTGATGACCGTCGCCAGACCCATTGGGTTCAACCCCGTTTTCTTAGAGAGTTCATCCGCCAAGATCGGCTTTCCTTCCTTGACGTGCTCCAACAGGCTCAATCCAACTTCATCGATCTCTGCCGTTTCGATTTTCTTCGCCCTCATGAGGATGTTCTTACCAAATTCAGTCACCCTAAACGTGTAGAAATTCATTCCGCGATTTCCAAGTCTCTCTATGACCCCCGCTTTTTCCAATGAGAGAACAAGATCGCTGCTCTTCGAGGAATCGACATCCAGAAGGTCCGTTATTTCTGCCATAGTGTTGTAACCCTTATATATCAGTTCGAGTACCTTCAGTTCCTCGTCCGTCAACTTATCCCTTTTTTGGACAATGATCTCATATTTCGACTTGCCAAAGAAGTTGGCGACTATCGCCGCGGCGAACGAGACGATCAAACCCGGGATGACCATGTGGCCTACCTTGGTTGAGAGTGGATAGATCTTCGTTAGGTCGAGAAGAGTCCAGACCGACATGAAGATCAATCCAACTAATCCCCCAGCGAAAGCCCCTGTGGCTGAAAACCTCCTGGAATAGAATCCGAGTATTACTATGACCGCAACAGGTGCAAGCCAAGCAGTTGCGAAGGCGAACAAGTAAACTGGCCCTCCTGGAAAGAAACACAGTAAGAGCGATGCCACTCCGAAGATCGTGTTGAACAGCATAGAAGGCTTGACGAGCTGTTCTGGCTTAGCATTCGGTTTGAAGAACCTCTGGTAAAGATCCCTCACTATAACTGAACTTCCCGCCATGTAATAGGTGGTCGCAGTTGACACCGAGGCCGCCATGGTTGTCAGAAGGAAGTAAGCTGCCAAAACGGGTGGGGCAGCCTTTAGGAATATACCAAAGGCTGCGGCTGGAGCCGCGGAACCACGTGGCACAAAAGCACCGGGGTTGGTCGCACCCACGTAAGCACCAAGGAGCGGGTACATGAAACCGTTCGCCAGGAACAGTATTACTGCAGCCCACAAATAGGAATACTTAGCCACTCGTTCGCTTCTGACTGAGCTGACACGGATCCAGTAACTGTTGGACCCCCATACCAGTGCCATACCATACAGAAAGAAGGCAACCAAAACGCTGGGGTATGAGATTGAAAACCAGGGGAAAGTTTTTCCTGCTATACCTGTTGTCCAGAAGCTACCACTGGGCCAGTTTTTCGCAACAAAACTCAATCCACCGTACTTAACAAACAAGTAAACCAAAAGTAGCGGTATTGCTATTGTACATAGCACACCCTGGATAAAGTCAGTGAGCGTGACAGCCCACATACCGCCGAGAACCGTGAAAAACATGAAGATTGCGAACGTTATGAGTATCGTTATCTGCACAGACCATCCGGTGAATCCTGAGATGATCGTGGCCATTGATAGGACGTTGTTTGCAGTAATTCCAAGCATCGCAACTATGGTTATCAGAGTTATGACGAACCTGACTTTGCTGTTGTACCTCACTTCCAACCATTCCGGCAATGTATGAGCACCGGTCCTCCTGGCAACAGGAGCAATCAAAAATGCATACGATATAATTCCCGTGAGGGAGTAAGCAACACCGAGCATGAAAATACTCTTGATGAGGCCTCCCATCAGAGTGAAAGCTGGGGCGAGCGTAAGAGTGGTTCCCGCATATCCTATCGCTGCAACTCCCAATATGTTGACTAAAAGGTTGATCTGTCTGCCCGCCACCAAGTAATCTGTGCTCCTACCGATCCATTTTCTGGTTATCCAACCGACGACGACCATCACGAATCCAAATACGGCGAAGAAAATCGCGAATATCCCTGCCGTACCCATAATTTCACCGCCCTTTCAATCTTCAATAATGGCTACCGCCCTTACCCATCCTGCGCTTGCTTTGAAGATCTTTATCGGAAACACAGCCACTTTGAAACCAAAAGGCTTTGGGATCTTATCCAGGTTCGCCAGTTTTTCGATGTGGCAATACTCTTTCTCTATCGCAGCGAAGTGTGCTGGCCATATGTATGAGCCGTCTCTGGTCTCTTGGTAATCCTTAGCCATGTTGGCAAATGGCCTGTCCCACGTGTAAGCGTCTATACCGGTTATCTTGACGCCTTGATCAATGAGCCAAAGAGTTGCTTCCCTGCTCATGCCGGGTTGTAAGAAATACTCCTTTGTCCCCATTCTCTTATCAGCACCCGTCATTATCAAAACGATGTCGAAAGGTTTGATACGATAATTGATTCTTTCCAACTCAGCCTCCAAGTCCTGAATCGTTATGAATTCGCCAGGGTTTTTCTGTCTCATGTCCAACACGACCCCATCGGAGAAACACCACTCCAATGGAATTTCATCGATCGTTTTGGCGAGCTTTCCTTCCACGATAGGATGGAAGTGCCAGGGTGCGTCGAGATGGGTACCGGTGTGTGTCATTGCTTCAATGAATTCGTAAGACCAGCCCAAGCCTTTTGAATAGACCAAATCCTTCGGATCCACACCGAAGCGTTCCCTCATCTCTTGAGCACCGTAACGATGGTCAAGATAGGTTATCTTGGCTGGCCAAGGCTCTGAAGGAGAATTTGGAACTATCGTTTCGCTGAGATCAATGATCTTAGTAGCCACAGAGACCCCTCCCTATGCGTCACTTACCTAAGACCGACTCAACTATCCTTTTTACCTCTTCGTCTGGTAAGAAATTCTTCAAAACTATGCCTTGCTTCTTTATTCTTATCAGTATTTCATCCACTTGTGCTTCGGTAGCCATTATGCCCTCTCGTTCCAAAAAGTGTCTGACATATGCTCGGCCACTCTTTTTACCTGCAACGTATTTCACATCTCGGTTCGTGATCTTCGGATTGTATGGGAACATACAGTAATCGAATCCCGTTGCTTTCCTAAGCTTTTCGTTTGCGTCTATTACTATCCCTGACTCACTGTGGAATATTCTGTCCCCAACGATCGGTTTGTTGGGAGCCACGCTCACCTTGGATATTTCTTGGATGAGCTTAGAAACTCTGTAGAGTCCTGAACAATCGATCCCGGTCTTTATTCCCAGTATCATCTCGATTCCCATCACAACTTCCTCGGTGGCTGCGTTACCCGTTCTCTCTCCCAGGCAGTTGAAAGAAGTTTCCACTGCTTCTGCACCCGATGCGATGGCCATCAGAGCTGTGGCGGTGGCCAAACCGTAGTCGTTGTGCACGTGCACTGCCAAGGGTACGCTCGGGAACCATTCTTTCATCTTCCTCACGAGGAAATTGACTGTGAAGGGGTGAGCTTGTCCCAGAGTGTCGGAAATTCCTATCTGATCAACTTCGACATTTCTGAGCAACTCTGTATAAACTGTTTTGATCCATTCGAGATTGTTGATCCTAAAAGTGTCCCATCCACAGAATTCCACGAACAAGCCGAGTTCTTTTGCGAGCTTTGCACCCTTGATGATCCTTTGGATGAATTCTTTGGAGTCCAAACCCAAGACGTACTTGACGAAGTAGGGATTGATACCCGTCTCGTAGAACAAACCGTCCGCGCCGCATTCGGCCGCAAGTTTGACGTCTTCTTCCATGATCCTTGCCAATGCGATTTTCTTTGCCTTCAGTTTCATCTTCGCCAGTCTTTTGAACGCTCTTTGGTCCTCTTCAGACACTGCGGGTGTGCCGATTTCGATCAGTGGAATTCCAAGCTTGTCGAGTTCCAGGGCTATGGCGACTTTCTCGTCTTCGGTGAAGACTACTCCCGCCATTTGTTCGCCATCCCGCAGCGTGACGTCGTGGATCAAAACCTTCGAAGGTAGGTTCATCTTCGAGCGAACCTCGGGGTGAAAGTTGAGCGGTGAGACCCAACTGTCGTTGAGGAAGAAAGGTTCACAACCTTCCACAGGTTCAAAACCCATGTGAATCAGCCCCTTTCTGGAATTCTGATGCGCCCCGATGATCACTGAGGGGAATATCTACTTTCGATTATCGATAATATACATCTGAGGTAAGAAAAACAACCGTCAGGAACAGCAAAAATTTCGTAAGGAATTTAATCTGCGGGCAAATTTCTGTAGATAATCGTCGGAATCTCACTGAGTCACCGGTGCACGGGGTCTTTTTCTCATTTTCGATATGATGTTGTTGTAATTCTTTTCCAGAACCGATCCGCTGAATCTTATGTACTCTCTTATGAGTTGTTCCGTCTTTTGCACGTTTCTCTTTTCTATCGCTCGGATCAGTTCGGCGAAATACTGAGAAGAAATGCGTAAGTTATCTTCGTACTCTAAGCTTAGATATCTGTACCGCTTTGCCTGATCCTCTATCGATTGGAGCAATGATACCAATTTTCGAGATCCACAGCCTTCAAGGATCACGTCTGTCAAGGCAAAGTTTGCTTCAAATGCTTTGTCAACGTCATTTTCGAGGTACGCTTCCCTGAATTGATGAACGCATTCCTTCGCCTTCCTTATCTGCTCGTTCGTCGCTCTCTCCGCGAACCATGAAAAAGCGAGCGACCAAAGCTCTTCTTTGATCTTCCAGATGTCCATGAGTTCTTCTAAGCTCAGCTCCGTCACGAAGTATCCTTTGCGTGGAATCTCAGTGACCAAATCGGACTTTTGAAGAACCTTCAACGCCTCGCGGACGGATGTCTGACTGACTCCGAAGCGTTTCGCAAGATCCAGGATTTTTATCCTTTCTCCTGGAAGATAGATGCCCTTTATGATGTCTTCTTTGAGTTGTCGAACGATACTCTCAGACACCGTTGGTGGCCGTTGATACACTTTCACACCATCACTCCTTCTTGCCGTCAATTATTATATCCCACTGCTTCACGGTGGTTTGTCATGATTTGATTGACATCTCGTTTGGAAATCGCGCAACGTTCCCTTCTGG